>DMTA01000042.1 GCA_003454835.1 Achromobacter sp.
GGCCAGGATCACGCGCGCGCCGACCTCGGGCGGCTCGGCGCCGCGGCGGCGGGCCGCCATTGCGCTCAGCTTCAGCGAGACCGTCACCCACAGCAGCCGGCACAGCACCAGGCCCAGGCAGACGGCCAGTCCATAGACGGGCAACCACCACAGCGACTGACCGCCAGCCTCTTTCGCGGCGGTTGCCAGACCGGCGAAGATCGTGGGGAACTGCTCACCCAGCAACACGAAGATCATGCCGTTCAGCGTGAACTGCACGGTGTTCCACACGGCCCTGCGCTCCATGCGAGTCGCCGCGAGCGCGCGGCCCGACAGTTCGGAATAGCTCATCATGACGCCGGCGGATACCGCGGCCAGGATGCCCGAGGCGTTGGCGTGCTCGGCCACGAAGTACACGAAGAAAGGCGTCAGCAGGCTGAGCAGCACCTCGGACCCCGGCTCTTCGCCCACTCGGCGCGTGTACATGGTCCGCAATTGCATGATCAGCCACGTCAGGCCTGCGCCGATCGACAGGCCGGCAATGGCAACCCAGAAGAAGGACATCGTGGCCTGCGCCAGCGAGAACGTGCCCGTCGCCGCGGCCGCCACGGCAAAGCGGAACGCCACCAGGCCGCTGGCGTCGTTGAACAGCGCCTCGCCTTCCAGGATGGCCATCATGCGGCGCGGGATGTGGACGCGCCGGGAAATCGCTTCGACCGCCACCGGGTCCGTCGGCGACACGATAGCCGCGATTGCGAACGCTACGGGCAACGGGACGTCGGGAATCATCCAATGGATCAGGTATCCCACGCCGATCACCGTCAGGATTACGAGTCCGAACGCGAGCTGGATGATGGAGGAGGACTCGCGCAGCACCGCCAGCTTCGATATCCGCCAGCCGTCCAGGAAAAGCAAAGGCGGCAGGAACAACAGGAAGAAGATCTCGGGTTCGATCAACACGCCACGCTGGAACACGGCCGCGATCACAAAACCCAGACCGATCTGCACAAATGGCAGCGGAACCGCCAACGGCATCATGCGGACCAGCACGCCGCTGAACAGGACGGCGACCAGCATCGCCATAACTACAGTGAATGTCCCCAATGCAAACCCCAGAACGTCGTCCAGCGGGCGTATGCCCGCGGTGCGACGTTACCTTGGCTCCCTGGGGCGCGCAATCTCGATCAAGGCGAAGCGCGCCGGCCGAACCGCTGCGTCGCCGCAGTCCGGACCGGCGTCGTGCAATCAATTCGCCGTGATCTTGCCCACTTCAATCACCTTCTTCCAGCGGGCAAATTCCTCTGCCTGGAACTTGGTGAATTCCGCCGGCGTGTTGCCGACGACTTCAAAGCCCAGCTCCAGCAGGCGCGGCTTGACCGACGGGTCGTTCAGCGCGTCGACGATGCCGGCGCGCAGCTTGTCGCGGATGTCGGCGGGCATGCCCTTCGGCCCGGCAAACGCCTGCCACGACGTCACGGTCACGCCCTTCAGGCCCAGTTCCTCCATCGTCGGCACGTCGGGCAGCAGCGGGGAACGCTTCGCGCTCGTCACCGCGATGGCGCGCAGCTTGCCCGACTGGATGTGCGTCAGGCACGTGTTGATGTTGCTGAAGCTGGCGTCGACCTGACCGCCCAGCAGATCCACGATCGCGGGCGCGCCGCCTTTGTACGGCACGTGCGTGGCCTGCGTGCCGGTCTCCTGCCAGAACAGCTCGGCGGTCAGGTGATCCGAGGTGCCGTTGCCCGCCGAGGCGAACGTCATGCGGCCCGGGTTGGACTTCAGGTAATCCAGCACGCCCTTCATGTCGCGAAGCTGCGAGTTGGCGTTGACCACCAGCACGTTCGGCGCCTGCACGGCCACCGTGATGTATTCAAAATCCTTGAGCGCGTTGTAGCCCGGCTCCTTGACCAGATGCGGCCCGATCACGAAAGGCCCCAACGACGACACCAGCACCGTATAGCCGTCGGGCGCGGCACGTTTGGCCTGGCCCGCGCCCAACGTGCCGCCCGCGCCGGGCTTGTTCTCGATCACGAAGGTGCCGCCGAACTTGTCCTGGAGCTTGGGCGCCACCGTCCGAGCGATCAGGTCGGTCGAACCGCCCGGCGGAAACGGCACAAGCATCGTGACCGGTTTGGCGGGCCAGTTCTGCGCCTGGGCTGAGGCCGTGACGGCCAGGCCAAGCGCCAGCGTGGTGAACCATTTTTTCATGCGAGTCTCCTCTGGGTTGGCGTCTGTCGCGCCGTTGGTGGTGCATGTGGTCCCGCCGCAAGACGGCGGGACGGGTAATGGGTCAGGCCCGCTTGCCGACCTCGACCGTGTCGCGTGTCCACGCGCGCGCTTGGTCACTGAGCGAGATGCCCAGGCCTGGACGGCTTGGCACCAGCATGCGGCCGTCGCGGATCTCGAGCCGCTCATTGAACAGCGGCTCAAGCCAGTCGAAGTGCTCGACCCACGGCTCGGTCGGATACGCGGCGGCCAGGTGCACGTGCAGTTCCATTGCGAAGTGCGGCGCCAGCATCGCGCCGGCCTGCTCCGCTTGCGACAGGATCTTCAGGAACGGCGTGATGCCGCCCACGCGCGGGGCATCCGGCTGCACGTAGTCGGCAGCGCGGTGGCGGATCAGGTCGCTGTGCTCGGCCGCGCTGGTCAGCATTTCGCCGGTGGCGATCGGCGTGTCGAACTGGGCGGCGAGCGCGGCATGGCCTTCGTGGTCGTAGGCGTCCAGCGGCTCCTCGATCCACACCAGATTGAACTGTTCAAAAATGCGGCACATGCGCTGCGCGGTCGGACGGTCCCACTGCTGATTGGCATCGACCATCAGCGGCACGTCGTCGCCCAGGTGCTTGCGCACGGCTTCGACACGGCGGATGTCCAGTTGCCGGTCGGGCTGGCCGACCTTCAGCTTGATGCCGCCGATGCCGCGTTCGCGCGACGCGCTGGCGTTGACCAGGAGTTGCTCGAGCGGCGTGTGCAGGAACCCGCCCGACGTGTTGTAGCAAGCGACCGAGTCGCGATAGGCGCCCAGCAGCTTGGCCAGCGGCAGGTTGGCGCGGCGGGCCTTCAGGTCGTAAAGCGCCACGTCGAAGGCGGCGATGGCCTGGGTCGACAGGCCGCTGCGGCCGACAGAAGCGCCGGCCCAGCAGAGCTTGGTCCAGAGCCGGCCGATGTCGCTGGGGTCTTCGCCGATCAGGACGGGCGCGATTTCCTTGGCGTGGGCAAACTGCCCCGGGCCGCCGGCGCGCTTGGAGTAGCTGAGACCGATGCCCTCGTCGCCGTTTTCGGTCTGCACTTCGACAAACAGCATGGCGACTTCGGTCATGGGCTTTTGGCGGCCGGTCAGCACCTTGGCGTCGCTGATCGGGGTGGCCAGCGGCAGGTAGCACGACGAGATGCGCAACCAGGCGATGCGGTCGGCGTTGGAAGTGGTGGTCATGGAAGTCTCCGGGTGTTTAGGACGTCCTGCATGGACGAATCGAAAGAATCGGCAGATCGGTGAACAACGGATCAATAAACGGTCGTTTCACCGCGTCGTCGTGTCATTCAGGGTCATACGGGTGAATGGACAACGTTGTCATTTCTTGCCAAATAAAAAGCGCCGATGGTGCGGAGCCTGGCTGGCGGCGGGGCGAAAACGTTGCAGCTGGCGTTCATGATAACGTTGTCCAAAATGCGCGGCAAGCCAACGCGCGATCCGTACAAACCCGTACTCGCCGATTCCATGAAGCCCAAATCCATCACCCTGCACGACGTCGCCCGCGCGGCCGGCGTGTCGCTCATCACCGCCTCGCGCGCGCTCGGCAACCCGGGGCGCGTGTCCGAAGCCACCATCGCGCGGGTCCAGCAGGCGGTCACGGAAACGGGTTACATCCCCAATTTGCTGGCGGGCGGCCTGAAGTCCCGGCGCAGCCACACGGTGGCGGCGCTCGTGCCTATCATTTCGGTTCCGCAATTCCTGCCCACCATCGAAGCCCTGACCGTCGAACTGGACCGCGAGGGCTACCAGCTCATCCTCGGGCAGATGGGCTATGACCGCGGGCGCGAGGAAGCGTTGCTTAACGCCATGGCGGGGCGGCGCGTCGACGGCGTGGTCGTTGCTGGCCTGTTGAGCGACATCCCGGCCGCGCACCGCCTGCGGGAGATCGGCATCCCGGTGGTCGAAACCTGGGACCTGACCGAACGCCCGCTCGACATGCTGGTTGGCTTCTCCCACCGCAAGGTGGGCAGCGCGGTTGCCGAATTCTTCCTGTCAAAGGGATGGCGCAACGTGGGCCTGGCCACGGGCGACGACCAGCGCGCCGCCGTGCGCCGAGCGGGCTTTCTGGAAACCTTGGGCCACGACGTCCCCACAGCGGTAGTCCCGGCGCCCAGCAACGTGGCGTCTGGCCGGCGTGCGGCGGCCGAACTCTTCGCCAAATCGCCCGGCCTGGGGGC
>DMTA01000255.1 GCA_003454835.1 Achromobacter sp.
AGCCGCTCAGCCCCCCTCGCGACCGCCGCTCCGACCTGATCGGACGTCCAAATACATCAAAAGCCCTGGAAAACACCCCCTAACCCGCCTTTTTGGGGCAGGGGGGACAGGGGATCATTGACGCAAGTTATAGACTTCGTTGGCAGGGGCCCGTTGTGTTGATTGTTATCGGTTTTCTTGTGGTGATCGTGTCGGTCGTCGGCAGCTTCATGGCGCTGGGCGGACACATGGGCGCGCTTTACCAGCCCTTCGAGCTGACGCTGATCTTCGGCGCGGCGTTCGGAGCGTTCCTGGCGGGCAACAGCAAGAAGTCGCTGATGCTGGTCAAGAAGGCGCTTCCCGACGCGCTCAAGAGCTCGCGCTATGGCAAGGACGTCTATATGGAGCTGATGGCGCTCCTGTACGTGCTGCTGAACAAGGCGCGCCGCGAAGGCCTGATGGCTATCGAATCGCATATCGAGGATCCGGGTTCCAGCCCGATCTTCAGCGAATATCCCCGTATCGCCAAAGACGAGAAGCTCATGGAGTTCATCACGGACTACCTGCGCATCATGATCAGCGGCAACATGAGCTCGTTCGAAATCGAAACGCTCATGGACGAGGAAATCGAAACCTACCGCCACGAGCGCGAAGTGCCGGCGCATGCGCTGCAGCAGATGGCCGACGGCCTGCCAGCCTTCGGTATCGTGGCCGCGGTGCTGGGCGTGATCAAGGCGCTGGCCGCCGTGGATCAGCCGCCCGCCATTCTGGGCGACCTGATCTCCAAGGCGATGGTCGGCACGTTCCTGGGTATTTTGCTGGCGTACGGCTTTGTGGGTCCGCTGGCCTCCCGCGTGGAGCGCCGCACCGACGAGGCCATGAAGGTGCTCGAGTGCATCAAGACGACGCTGCTGGCCAGCATGAACGGTTATCCGCCCCAGCTCGCGGTGGAGTTCGGACGCAAGGTGCTGTTCTCGGCAGTCCGGCCCACCTTCGGTGAGCTGGAAGAGCACGTCCGGCAGACCAAGTCGACCGGCAAGGCCTGACGGAGCGGGCCATGAGCACGGTAAATAATCACCGTGTGGTGATCCGCCGCAAGAAGGTCAAGGGCGGCGGGCACCACGGGGGCAGCTGGAAGATCGCGTACGCCGACTTCATCACGGCAATGATGGCGTTCTTCCTGGTGATGTGGCTGGTCAGCATCGTGCCGAAGGAAGAGCTGAAGGGGATCGCGGAATACTTCCGCATGCCGCTGCGCGTCGCCATCACGGGCGGGCCCAGCAGTTCGGCTGAAACGAGCGCCGTGCCGGGCGGCGGGCAGGACCCGCTGCGCAGCGAGGGCGACATCCGCCGCGGCCAGGGCAATCGGGTCGAGTCCCAGCCCATGGGCGACGCCGAGCGCCGCGAACAGCATCGCCTGGAAAACCTCAAGAGGCGCCTCGAGAACGTCATCGAGACGAGCCCCGTCCTGAAATCCTTCCGGCCGCAGCTCCTCATCGACCTGACGACCGAAGGGCTGCGCATCCAGATCATCGACAACCAGAACCGCCCGATGTTCGCGACCGGCCGCGCCGAAGTGCAGCCGTACATGCGCGACATCCTGCGCGAGCTGGGACCGGTGCTGAACGAACTCCCCAACAGGGTCAGCATCTCGGGCCATACCGACGCGTCGCAGTATGCGCGTGGAGAGCGCGCCTATAGCAACTGGGAGCTGTCCGCCGACCGCGCGAACGCCTCGCGCCAGGAATTGGTGGCCGGCGGCATGAACGAAAGCAAGGTCATGCGCATCCAGGGTCTGTCTTCCAGCATGAGTCTGGTTAAAGATGATCCGTATGCAGCCGTTAATAGACGCATCAGCCTGGTGGTGCTCAATCAAAGCACCCAGAAGCGCATCGAGAGCGAGAACGCCGCAGCCGCGGATTTGAGCGCCAAAGATGCGCGCGAGGTGGGGACGGCCGTGCAGGCGGTGCAAGCCGCCAGCCAGGCCGCAACGGCAACCAAGCAGGGCGTGGCGGAGAGCATCCCGTCCGCTGAAGGGGTTCGACAACAATGACGGCAACGATACTCGTGGCAGATGATTCCACGACCATGCGGATGATCGTGCAGGCGACGCTGACCGGCGCAGGCTGGAAGGTGTTGACGGCTTGCAACGGCCAGGAAGCGCTGGAGGTGGCGATGGCCAATCCGGTGGATCTGGTCGTCAGCGACTGGAACATGCCGGTGAAAGGCGGTCTGGAGTTGATCCAGGGGTTGCGCGAAGAGGATCGGTACATGGATGTGCCGGTGCTGGTGCTGACCACCGAAGACGACGTGGACAGCAAGATGGCAGCCCGGGATCTGGGTGTTTGCGGCTGGCTTTCGAAGCCGGTGGATCCCGATGTGCTGGTGGAATTGGCGACCGAACTGCTCGACGAGCAGGCCGGCGCGTAGCAGGTTCATTTAGAAAGGCGTACGGGTCATGAGTTCTGGTTTGGACCTCAGTCAGTTTTACGAGACCTTTTTCGACGAGGCGGACGAGCTGCTCGCGCAAATGGAGCAGCTGTTGCTCGAGCTCGATGTGGGCGCGCCCGACATCGAGCAGCTCAACGCCATTTTCCGCGCGGCCCATTCGATCAAGGGTGGTGCGGCGACGTTCGGCTGTTTCAATCAGCTGGCGGGCACGACCCATCTGCTTGAGAACCTTCTGGACGCGATCCGGCGTGGCGAAATGGCGCTGCGCACGGACATGATTGATATTTTCTTGGAAACGAAAGACGTGCTCAAAAGCCAACTGGATGCCTATCGGGCCTCCGAAGAGCCCGATGATGCCGTGTTTGAGCGTATTTGCGCCGTATTGAGGCAGCTTGCGCTGGAGCATAAGGATCCCGCCGCGGCCGCAGCCGCT
>DMTA01000396.1 GCA_003454835.1 Achromobacter sp.
GGGCGCGGCGGCGCGTGCGGCAGCGCCCATCCTGCCGCGCACGGAGCTGGCGCTGGCCCGCCCGGCGCAGCCTTCCTCGGTCGAGTACGTCACGCGCGATTACCTGCATCACGACGACGCGCCGGTGCATTACGTCGAGAACGCGCTGATCAATTCGCTGTTCGGTTTGCTGTGCTGGCCAGCCGTGTTTTCGCCGTTGCCGGGCGCGTTCTTTCATCCGTTTCAGCGTGGTCCGGCCGACCTGGAAGCGCCGGATTTCCACGCGCGGCGGCAGGCGCAATTCGAGGCCTGTCTGGCGCAGCTCGATACGCCCGCGTACCGCGACGTCATCCTGCAGCGGTACGCCGACAAGGCGGGCTTGCAGTCGCCGTTCGTGTTCTGGGGCGCCTTGTCCGACACGTTGCTGGCACAGGCGCTGGACTGCCTGCCAGCCGCGCATCTGAAGCTCTTCTTCACGCGGCTGCTGCGCGACGTGAAGGGCAACCGCACCGGTCTGCCCGATCTGGTGCGCTTCTGGCCCGCCGAGCGCCGGTATGAACTGATCGAGGTGAAGGGTCCCGGGGACAAGTTGCAGGACAACCAGATCCGGTGGTTGCAGTATTGCGTCGCGCACGGCATGCCGGTGCGCGTGTGCCACGTGAGCTGGTTGCAGGAGGCTGCATGAGCTACGCGGTGGCGGTGAGGGCATTGTGCGAGTTCACGGCGCGGGCCGGTGATCTGGACTTGCGCTTCACGCCTGCGCCCAGCGGCCTGGAAGGCATGGCGGGGCATGCGGTCGTGACGGCGCGGCGCGGGCCGGACTACGAAACCGAAGTTTCGTTATCCGGCGTGTTTGGCGATCTGCTGGTGCGCGGGCGCGCCGACGGCTACGACCCGGCGGCCAACCAGCTCGAAGAGATCAAGACCTACCGCGGACAGTTCGACAGCGTGCGCGAAAACCACCGCGTGGTGCATTGGGCGCAGGCAAAGGTGTACGGCCATCTGCTATGCCAGGCACGGGGACTCGCGAACGTGCGGGTGGCGCTGGTGTACTACAACGTGGCGACCGAGGAAGAGACCGTGCTGGTGGAAACGCACGAGGCCGCGGAGCTGGCTGCTTTCTTCCAACTGCAATGCGAACGATTTCTTGCGTGGGCCAAGACGGAACTGGCGCACCGCCAGGCGCGCGACGCGGCGCTCGAGGCGCTGGCGTTTCCGCATGGCGAGTTCCGCGCCGGGCAGCGCGATCTGGCGGTGGCCGTCTATCGCACGGCGCGCGATGGCCGCTGCCTGATGGCGCAGGCGCCCACGGGCATCGGCAAGACGCTGGGCACGATCTTTCCGCTGCTCAAGGCCAGTCCCGGCACGGGCCTGGACAAGGTGTTCTTCCTGGCGGCCAAGGGGTCCGGCCGCGGGTTGGCGGTCGAGGCGCTGGAAACCATCAATGCGCAGCCCGCCAAGCCAGGCTTGCGGATTCTGGATCTGCAAGCGCGCGATAAAAGCTGCGTGCATCCGGATCTGGCCTGTCACGGCGACTCCTGCCCGCTGGCGCGCGGCTTCTACGACCGCCTGCCGCAGGCCCGCGCCGCGGCGTTGGAACACACCCGGTTGGACGCGCCCGCGGTGCGCGCCACCGCGCTGGAACACGATGTGTGTCCGTATTACCTGTCGCAGGAGCTGATCCGCTGGAGCGATGTGGTGGTGGGCGACTACAACTATTACTACGACGCCACGGCCATGCTGCATGCGCTGACGCAGGCGCATCAGTGGAAGGTGGCGGTGCTGGTCGACGAGGCGCACAACCTGGTGGACCGCGCGCGCCGCATGTATACGGGCGAACTCGACCAGAACCGGCTGACCGCCGCGCGGTATGCGGCGCCCAAGGCGCTTAAAAAGCCGCTGGACGGGCTGCACCGGTCGTGGAACGTGCTGAACAAGAAGCAGGCTGAACGCTATCAGGCGTACGACGCCGCGCCTGCCGGTGTGCTGACGGCAGTGCAGAAGGCGGTGGCGGCCATCACCGAGTTCATCGGCCAGACGCCGCTGCCGCAGGACGATCCCTTGCTGGGGTTCTATTTCGAGGCGCTGCATTTCATGCGGCTGGCCGAGCAGTTCGGTTCGCATGCGCTGTTTGACGTGACGCTGGGCGAGGCGGGCGTCAGCAGCGCCAAGACCCCGCCGTCGACGCTGTGCGTGCGCAATGTGATTCCCGCGCCGTATCTGGCCGCGCGCTATGCGTCAGCGCACGCGACGGTGCTGTTCTCCGGCACGCTGAGTCCGCAGCAGTTCTACCGGGACACGCTGGGCCTGCCCAAGGACACGCCCTGGATCGACGTGGCTGCGCCGTTTCAGGCGGGGCAGTTGGCGGTGCGTGTGGTGGGCAACGTGTCCACGCGCTTTCGCGATCGCGAGCGGTCGCTGGCGCCCATTGCCGATCTGATTGCGCGCCAGTACGCCGAACGGCCGGGCAATTACCTGGGCTTTCTGAGCAGCTTCGACTACCTGAAACGCGTGGCCGACCTGATGCGGGAACGCCATCCGCAGGTGCCGATCTGGCTGCAGACGCCGGGCATGGACGAACCGGGGCGCGCGGCCTTCCTGGCGCGCTTTACCGAAACGGGGCAGGGCGTGGGATTCGCGGTGCTTGGCGGCGCGTTTTCGGAAGGGGTGGATCTGCCCGGAAAGCGGCTGATCGGCGCCTTCATTGCGACGCTGGGACTGCCGCAGGTCAACCCCGTGAACGAAAACATGAAGCGTGCCATGGACATTCGCTATGGCGAAGAGAACGGGTACGACTACACGTATCTGTACCCCGGCATGCAAAAGGTGGTGCAGGCGGCGGGGCGGGTCATCCGGACCGAACACGATGAGGGCACCGTGCACCTTATCGATGACCGCTATCGGCGCGCCAAGGTGCGCGGGCTTTTGCCGGGGTGGTGGCGGGTGGACTGAACGCGCGAGGCGCTAGGCGGGGTGCGCTTCGGAGTGCGGTTCGGGGTGTGCCGGCGGGCGCAATTCGGTCAGCGGCTGGTTGGGATCGCGCGACAGCTGGTAGCCGTACCAGAGGCTGCGCGCCATGCGCTTGGCCATTTCCTGCGCGGCGTCGGCCAGGGCGCGATTAGGCAGGGCGTCGGTCGTCTCGCCAAACAGGACCAGCCATCGTTCAAAGAGTTCGGCTTTCAGGTTGGGCATGGCCGCGTGCTTGGGCATGGGCATACCGGTGAAGCGCCGGGTCCCCAGGATGACGGCCGACCAGAAGTCCGAGAGCGTGGACAGGTGTTCGTCCCAGTCATGGACCATGCCGTTGAAGATGGGCCCAAGCGCTTCGTCGGCGCGCGCTTTGGCGTAGAAGGTGTGGACCAGGTCGCGGATTTCGGCTTCGGTGCAGATGTCGGCGGTGTCGTTGGCGGTGTCGTGCGTGGTCAAGATGGTCTCCGGGCGAGGGGGCAGGAGGCGATCTTAGGGCGAGCGCGGAACCGCGCGGGTTGATATGGCTCAAGCGGCGCGGCCTAATTTATCCGGACGCGTGCTCGGTCGGGATCAGAATCCGTTTTCGGAAATAATGATATCTATTCTTATTAATCGGTCTATGGCGGTCTTGCGTCCTCAAATGGAGCGCTGCGCCATCCCGAGGTCAGCCGGCGTTCGCGGCGTGCGGCACGCCTTCGTCCCTTGCGCGCGGCGGCGCCGATTTGCGTAGTATTGTCGCGATGCGCGCGGCCGGCCGCCGCGCTGCGCCCAATGACAATATGCGCGCGCCTCGGATCCGCGGCGCGCGTTAAGGAGACGAATGCCCATGCCTACCCCCGCCCCGCTCAATGACATCGTGGCCATGCCCGCGCACGCGCTGTCGGACGCCATCCGCAGCCGGCGGGTGTCCTGCCGCGAAGTGATGCAGGCGTACCTGGCGCATATCGACCGGGTCAATCCCAAGCTGAACGCCATTGTTGCGCGTCGCGACAGCGACGAGCTGCTGCGCGACGCGGATGCGCGGGATGCGCAATTGGCCGCGGGGCAGTGGCAAGGATGGCTGCACGGCATTCCGCAGGCGCCCAAGGATCTGACCGCTGTGCGCGGCATGGTCACCTCGATGGGCTCGCTGGTCTACAAGGACGTGGTGACCGCGCACGATTCGATTCTGGTCGAGCGCATGCGCGCCGCCGGCGCGATCTTCATCGGCCGCAGCAATGTGCCGGAATTCGGTCTGGGCTCGCACACGTATAACAAGGTCTATGGCGCCACCGGCAATCCGTATGACGCCACCAAGACCGCCGGCGGCAGCAGCGGTGGGGCCGCGGCGGCGCTGGCGGCGCGCATGCTGCCCGTGGC
>DMTA01000397.1 GCA_003454835.1 Achromobacter sp.
AATCCGCCAGCGATACGGCCGCCGGCGCCGCAACCGCCGCCGCGGATACCGCAACCGACGCCATCAACGATGCTGCGCCGCTGCGCTTCGCCCCCGCGAACGAGGCCGATTTCGAGGCGCTGCTGGCGCTGCGGATCGACGCCATGCGCGACAGCCTGGAACGGCTGGGCCGCTTCGATCCGGACAGGGCACGCGCCCGGCTTCGCGGCACCTTCCGTCCCGAATGCACCTGGCACATCGAGGAAGACGGCAAACGCATCGGGTTCTATTGCCTGCGGCCGGAGGGCGAGGGTTTGCGGCTGGATCATCTGTACGTGCATCCCTCTGCGCAGGGGCGAGGCGTGGGCGGCCAGGTGCTGCGCCGCATCTTGCGGGACGCCGACCGCCGCGGCGTCGGCGTGACATTGAGCGCCTTGCGCGGCAGCGATTCGAACCGTTTCTATCGCCGGCACGGCTTCGTGCAGACCGGCGAAGGCGAATGGGATATCGACTACCTGCGCAACTGCCGGCCCGACGAATCGCGGCCGGCGGCTGTGGGTTGAGGGATCAGGTGCGCGGCAGCGTGACGCCGCGCTGGCCTTGATACTTGCCGCCACGGTCGCGGTACGAGGTTTCGCAGACCTCGTCGCTTTCCAGGAACAGCATCTGCGCGCAGCCTTCGCCGGCGTAGATCTTGGCGGGCAGCGGCGTGGTGTTGGAAAACTCCAGCGTGACGTGGCCTTCCCATTCGGGTTCCAGCGGCGTCACGTTGACGATGATGCCGCAGCGCGCATACGTGCTCTTGCCCAGGCAGACGGTCAGGACGCTGCGCGGGATGCGGAAATATTCCACCGTGCGCGCCAAAGCGAAGGAATTCGGCGGAATGATGCAGACGTCGCCCTTGAAGTCCACGAACGAGCCTTCGTCGAAGTTCTTGGGGTCGACGATGGTCGAGTTGATGTTGGTGAAGATCTTGAATTCGTCGGCGCAGCGCACGTCGTAACCGTAGCTGCTGGTGCCGTAGCTGACGATGCGCCCGCCATTGGCCGTACGAACCTGCCCCGGTTCGAAGGGTTCGATCATGCCGGCTTCGGCCTGGCGGCGGATCCAGCGGTCGCTTTTGATGCTCATGGTGGGTGTGGTGCTAGGGATTTGGAATGGGCGTCATTTTATCCCGAGCGCGCCGCACCCGTTCTCGGCCCGGCGGGACAGACTTGTCCCGCCTCAAGCCGGGCGCCGGCTCAATTGCCGAACAGGGAGCGGTACACCAGCGAGATCCCGTTGACCGAGCCGCCCTTCAAATCGAGGGACAGACCACGCGCCAACCGGTAACTGGCGCGGCCGACCGTATCGCTGCCGGACAGCGCCTGCTCGACGCTGAGCGTGATGCCGTTGGCGAAGTTTTTGCTGGCCACCAGGAACTGGGTGGACAGGTCGCTGCCGATATCGCGGTTCACGTTGCCGGCCACCGTGCGGTCCGGCAGGATGCTGCCCGAGCTGCCCATGTTGCCGGTGCGCACCGCCACGTCGTCCAGGCCGAACTGCTTGTAGAACGGCTGCCCGCCGCCCAGCAGCGCGGTCCCGATCGACACCAGCAGGGCCGCGTCGCCGCCGCTTTCGTCCGGGCCGCGGCCCAGCAGCAGCCACGACAGCTTTTCGACGTCGCTGACCTCGGGATAGGACACCAGGTCGATACGCGGCCGCTGAGCCGTGCCCACCACCCGCACGCCGGCCTCGACCAGTTCACCCGTGCGCAGCGCCTCGATATCCAGGATGGGATTGTCCAGGCGGCCCTGGAAGGTCAAGGTCCCGCGGCTCAGGCGCAGCCGCTGACCATAGGCCTCGATGCCGCCCCCGCGCGTGCGCAACTGGCCCCAGCCGGTCAGCCGGCCCTCGTTCAGGCGAATCTGGATGGCGCCGAGCAGGCCGGCATCCAGGCCCATCCCGGTGATGTAGAAACGCGGTCCCATGTCGAATCGCAGGTCCATGCTCGTCTGCAACGGTGTCGAGACCTTGCCGGGATCGTCGCCGGCGCGGATCACGCGCACGTCGTCGTCCAGGGTCGGCACGCCCTGCAGGATCTCCAGGCTGAACCAGCCCGCATCGGCGCTCAGGTTGCCCACGATTTCCAGGCGCGGCATGGCCGCCCACACCTCGACCGTGCCGGACACCATGGCATAGCGGTCCGAGCGCTGCAGGACGGGGAATCGGAACAGCGTCAGCTTGATTGCGCCGCCGCCGTCCATGATGTTCCAGTCGCCCTTGGCTTCGGCGTATCCACCCTTGGCGCCCGCGTTGGTCGTGATCCATTCCTTGGTGCGCCATTCGGCGGGCATCACGCGCAGCGACGCCGGAAAGCGCAGGCTGTCCAGAATGAGCCGCTGACCGTCCAGGCGGGCGGACAGCGTGCCGTCGATCAGCCGCACGCCGTCGTCGATGCGCACCAGTCGCAGCTTGTCGCCCCGGACCGAGCCGGTGGCGCCCCATTGACCGGCGAGCGTGCCCTGCACGTCGATGTTGGCCTTGAGCGTGCCGCCCACTTCCATGGCGTCGCCCACGAACAGGCCGACCCATGCCAGGTCCGCGATGTCCGCATTGAGCCGCGCCCGCAGCGGCTGGCGCGAATCCAGCGCCATGCCGCCCTGCGCGTTCACCAGCAGTTCCGCCGTGCCGGTGCCGTTGATCGATCCCATCTTTTCGGTCGCCAGGTCCAGGCGGGCGTCCAGCCGGCTGGCGTTGGCCGAGGTTGGCGTGGCGGTCACATCGACAACCAGTGTCTTCACGCCCAGCGGCACTGGCGGATCCCCCGGAATCAGCAGGTCGCCGGTGCGGCGCGCAATGCGGGCCCGACCGGCCAGGCGTCCATCGAATTTCAAATCCCACAGCAGGTCGAGCGCGATCCGGCGCTGGCCGTCGGGCACCATCGCGTTCACGCGGCCGGCGTTGCGGCCAAGCTTGGCCGCGGCTTCCGGATCGAACGCGGCAGACACCTGACGCGCCACGGGGGCCGAGATGACCAAATTGTCTGACTGCCCGGCGGTCTCCCAGCGATTGCCGCCGCCGCGCGAGCCCTGGTGCGCCACGGACAGGCGCTCCTTGCCCGGCAGGGTCAGGCTCACGCCGGTCGGCCCGACCTGCCATTGCCATTGCGGCGCCACGGCAGAGGGCAGAAAGGACAGCGTGACCGGGCGATCCAGGGAGACGGCGAATCCGGCGGTGTCCGCGCTCAGCCGCGCGAACGTGCCGCGCCAACCCACCA
>DMTA01000455.1 GCA_003454835.1 Achromobacter sp.
GCCGCGCGCGGCGGCCGCCCGCCTGCTTGCACAGCATCCGCTGCTGGCCGGATTGCCGGCCGGCGTGGCCGACGATCTTTTGCTGGACGCCAGCGTGTTGCGGGCGCCGGCCGGGCGCATCCTGTTCAGCGAAGGCGACGAGGCGCGGCACTACCTGCTGGTCGAAAGGGGGCAGGCCGAGGTCATGCGCTACAGCTACAACGGCGACGAGCGCGTGTTCCGGGTTTTCGAACCCGGGCAGTTGATGGCCGAGGCCGCGATGTTCATGCCGCACGGCCGCTATCCGATGCAGGCGCGCGCGCGGACGGACGTGCAGTGCTGGCGGCTTGCCCGCCCAAAGCTGCACGACGCCTGCCGGCGGTGGCCCGATCTGGCGCTCAAGCTGCTGGCGGGAATGAGCCAGGCGGTTTATGACCAGGTGAACAAGGTGGATTGGATGACGTCCAGTTCCGCTGCGGAACGGCTGGCGAACTACCTGATGGGGTTGCAGGAACGGCAGGGCGACACGCTGACGCTGCCGCTGAACCAGCGCCAGATTGCGGCGCATCTGGGCATCCGCGCGGAAACGCTGAGCCGGCTGTTGAACGACTGGCAGGCGCAGGGGTATATCAGCGGCAAGCGTAGCCAATGGGTGGTGACCGACCCGGCGCATTTGGCCAGCCTGTCAATGACGGCGAAACGGCCGTTCTGAAGCGTCATGGCGCCTGGGGGCGTCGCCACGTGAAAGGCTGAAACGCGCCGGCGCCAATGACTTGCGTCATGTGTTCCGGCGCGCGGCGTGGCCGGGGTCAGCCTTTGACCTGCGCCGGCTGATAGAAGCAGTAGCCGCTGCTGCGCAGCGTTTTGACGGGCAGCGTCTGGCCGCTCAGCGCCTCGACGCGGCGGCGCAGCCGGCGCATCTGCGTGTCGAGCCGGCGCTGGTCGTATTCCAGGTAATCGGCGCCCAGGGCTTCGACGATCTGCCGGCGGCTGATGTTCTCGCCGGGTTGGCTCATCAGGCAATGCAGCACAGTCAGGTCCTGCTGCGACAGCGGCATGGCCGCCGCGCCGGGGATGTGCAGGCGGCGGGGGCCGATTTCAAGCAGCCAGCTCGACGGCGGCTGATCCTGGCCCGGCTGAGGCAGCCCCAGCCGGCGCACCAGCGCGGCCAGCGTCGCGGCCAGCTCGTCCAGATCGCACCCCTTGCCCAGATAGTGGTCGGCGCCCATGCCCAACCCTGAAATCCGGTCGGGTCCGGTCTGTCGCGCGCTGAATACCACGATGCCCACTTGCTGGCCTTCCTGGCGCAAGCGCTGGAGCAGGTCCAGGCCGCAGCCGTCGGGCAGGCCGATGTCGATGACGGCCAGATGGTGGCGGGCGGGGTCGAAGCGCTGGTCGAATTCCTGCAGGCTGGACACGCACGTCTGGGCGTATCCAAGCTCTTCGAGGAATTCGCCGAGCTCCTGACGCAGCACGGGTTCGTCTTCGAGCAGGATCACTTCAGGCATGAGGCGCCCGCGAAATGTTGCGTGGGGGCTGGTGTAATCTGCCGGGTTGCACGGAAATGCTGCGTAGATTGCAATCGATGAAACGGGAATGTTACTCCAGGGCGGCGCTGTGGCTGGCGCTGCTGGCCTGCCTGTTCGCGGGCTTGATGGCCGCGGCAGGACCGGCGCGCGCCGAGCCGCTGCGTCTGGATGGCGTCGACCCCGTCAAGGACGCGGCCGGCCATCTTGAACGCCTGATCGACCTCGATTGCGGCCTGGACGTCGGCGACGCCGCCAGCTCGGATGACTGGACGCCGCTGCCGGGCAGCCTGAGCGCGGGGTTCACGTCCGCAACGGTCTGGCTGCGCCTGCCGGTGCAGGTCGACAAGGTCATGCACGGCGGCTGGATGCTGCGACTGACCAATGCGCTGCTGGACGACGCGCGCATCTACGTGGGCCACGGTGGCGGCTGGACGATGCTGGGTCGCAGCGGCGAAGACCTGGCGCGGCGTAAATGGCCGGTGGACTATCGCAGCCCCGTGATCCAGTTCAATCCGTCGCAGCCGGGCGAGTACGTCATCCTGGTGCGGTTAAAGAGCAAGAACGCCATGGCCACGCGGCTGGAAGTCTGGCAGCGGCTGGCGTTCGACAACCAATCGCGCCGCGAGGGCCTGCTGTTCGGGCTGTACTTCGGTTTTTATCTGCTGCTGATCTGCGCGCACGCGGCGTTCTGGCTGGTGACACGCGCGCCGATGAGCGGCCTGTTCCTGGCCTACATCGGCAATTGCGTCTTCAACGAGGTGCTCTCGCTGGGGCTGGTCCAGCAGTTGACCGGCCTGCCCGTGGCCTGGAGCGACCGGCTGCTGGGCGTCGGCATCGCCGTCAGCCTGCCGGTGGCGCTGCGTGTCGCGTTCCGCCAGTTGAACCTGGAAGCGTTGTATCCGCGCGCCGTGCGCTGGCTGGACTGGCTGTTCTGGGGCGTCGCCGCGATCTGCTCCGCGCTGATCGTGACGGGGCACTACGGCGCCGGCATGCAACCGATCCAGGCGCTGGCGCTGCTGGTGATCGTGGGCTTCACCACGCTGGCGGCGTATCTGCTCAAGCGCGGCTGGCGGCCGGCGCGCTTTTTCGCGCTGGCGTTCGGGGTGTTCTACCTGGGCGTGCTGATCGCCTTCCTGCGCAACCTCGGGGTGTTTCCGGTCAACGCCTTCACCGAATACGTCTCCACGCTGGGCACGATGCTGCACATGCTGCTGCTCAGTCTGTTCATTGTTGGCCGCTACGAGCGGCGCCGCAGGGTGCGCGAATTGCAGCAGGCCAACTTGGCGGCCGATCTGGCGCGCCAGCACAGCCACTGGCTGGAACGCGAAGTCGCGCTGCGCACGGCCGAGATGCAGGGCGAAATCGAACGCCGCGTCGCGCTGGAAGGCGAACTTCGCACCTCGCTGGAAAAGGAACGGCAGATGTTCACGGAGCAGCGCGAATTCGTGGCGATGGTGTCGCACGAGTTCCGCACGCCGCTGGCGATCATCACGACGTCGGCCCAGCAGCTTGGCCGCAACCTTGCCGCGCCGCTGGAAAAGAGCCTGGCGCGCTGCGCCAACATCCGCAATGCGGCCACGCGCCTCTTGGCGCTGGTGGACGAATACCTGACCGATGACCGCATGCGCGAGCCGAGCGCTGAACTGCGCACGACACGGTGCGATCTGCCGGCGCTGCTGCAGGACCTGGCTAGCGAGTATCCGCCGGGGCGGGTGCAAACCAGGTATGAGACGGAAATCCAGACCCTGGACTGCGACGCGGGCATGCTGCGGATCGCGCTGCGCAACCTGCTGGCCAATGCGGACCGGCATTGTGACGACGGGGGGACGGTAAGCGTGTCGGTACGCGAGGACGGCGCCATGCTCCGAATTGCCGTGGCGAATCCGGGCAGCGGCATTCCGCCCGCGGAGCAGGAGCGGTTGTTCCAAAAGTACTACCGGGGACACAACGCAATGCGTCATCCCGGCGCCGGGCTGGGGTTGTATCTCGTGAGTTCAATTGCGGAACGGCTGGGCGGATCCGTGGTCTTGGAGTCGGCGGGCGGTGACGAGCCGGTGTGTTTTTGCCTCAACTTGCCGCAGCCGGGGGCGGCTTAAGGGCGCGGGCTTCGCAAGATTTGCCCCCCGGTAAAGGGCAATTGTTGCGTAAAAGCATCTAGTTGTTTCCGCCTGCGGGGTGGGCAGATAGCTTCAAAAACCGGAAAAACGCCCACTTTTCGGGCTAATTGTGGCTATTTGAGGTGCGGGATTCTCGGATCTTACAAACCGCTCAGATTCGCTCAGATTCCGTTTTGCAATGATCGGTACATTTCAGACACGAAATTTACATGGTCACTACAAAATGTCTCGCCGCTTTCCGCTTACCCGCATTGCCGTTTTGCTTAGCCTGAGCCTGCCGTTTGCTGCACCGTCGGCCATTGCGCAGTCCACCGATTACATCATGCACAGCGGAATGATACCGGGCGATGTCGTGAACGTTGGCGATTACGCGTCCATCACCCTGGTTGGCGGCACGACCGTAACTGGCGACGTCATCAACGATGGCTTGATGTGGCCGACGTTCACGTTCAGTCCATATGGCGGCATCAAGGTTCAATCGTCGACCATCCAAGGTTCAATCATCAACAAGCCGGGCCGGCAACTGACCAGCAATAGGACCGGCATCAGCCTGACGGGTGGTGCCTTCGTCGGGGGCGACATCATCAATGAGCACGGGCTCACGGGCGACACGAACATGGGCGGCTTCGGCATCGAAGTGGCGTCCAACAGCACGGTCATCGGCAAGATCGTAAATAACGGCACCATCGATGCAGGCATCGTAGTGTCCGGCGGCCAGGTGAATGGCGGCATCGTAAACAACGGCACGATCAAATCAGCCAGCAACGGGGTGGCTGTGG
The DNA here is from genome assembly GCA_003454835.1 of Achromobacter sp. Lineage (GTDB taxonomy): Bacteria > Pseudomonadota > Gammaproteobacteria > Burkholderiales > Burkholderiaceae_B > Achromobacter. Next base: position 4,405 of record DMTA01000455.1, read on the forward strand.
ACGTCGTTACCGCCAACACATTGACGACGATCACCAACACCGGCTTGATCCAAGGCGACGTGATGCTTGGCGCGTCGACTTTGAATTTGAACGGCGGCGATATCACGGGCGCCGTCATCGGCGCCACCGGCATCGTGAACATCAACGGCGACTTCGGCGCGACCTCGAAGATCAGCGTTGGGCAGATCAACGTTGCGGCAGGCAAGACGTTGACGCTCAACGACGCCAACGTCAAGGGTGTGATGAACGTCAAGGGCACCCTGGCAGGCTCCGGCGAAGTGGGGCCGACCACGCTGGAATCCGGCGCGACGCTGTCGCCCAGTGCTGCGACGGTATCCAACCCTTCGATGATGGGTGTGGTTTTGCCCAATGTGGGCACCATTCCCGTCGCATCGCCGATCGGCATGATCACCGTGAACGGCGACCTGACCTTCAAGCCGGGTTCCACCTATCTCGTTGACGCGACCGCTGACGGCAAGAAAGACCGCGTAAAGGTCATCGGCACAGCCAATCTGGCGGGCTCCGTGGTGCACGTGGGTTCGGGCGGCACGTACGCCGAGTCGACGGCCTACACCATCCTGTCGGCCACTAGTCTGAACGGCCACTTTGACAGCGCGTCCAGCGACATGGCCTACCTGCAACCGTCGCTCAGCCATCAAGACAACCAGGTCGTACTGACGCTCGATAAGAAGCAGGTGCCGGCCGAGCCGGACAGCAAGCCCAGCCCGGGCAAGCCCGTCGACAACGACAACGGCAACGGCAACAGCAACACCGGCAACGGTGGTGGCAACACCGACAGCGGCACCCGTCCGATCGAATTCGCGGATCTGGCCGTCACCGGCAACCAGCGCTCGGCCGCAAACGCCGTGCAAAGCCTGCCCAAGAACAGCTCGCTGTACACGCGTGTCCTGAACCTGCCCAACGGCGCCCCGGCCGGCGTGTTTGCCGACCTGTCCGGCGAATCGTTCGGCAGCAGCGTGTCCGCAATGCAGAACGTCAGCAACAACGTCGCCAGCCTGCCCACGGCTCAGCTGCGCGCCAACATGAAC
>DMTA01000159.1 GCA_003454835.1 Achromobacter sp.
TCGCCCAGGTCGGCGGGCAGCGCAGCCTGCGCGGCAACCACGGCAATCGGCGTCGTCAGCATCAACGCCGCAGCCGCGGCGCGCGTGAACAAAAGGCGGGCCATCACAGGGACTCCAGGAAGCGGATCAGGTCCGCGCGTTCTTCGGGCGTCATGTCCACGACGCGGTCGCGCGCGGGCTTGGCCGCGCCGCCATGCCACAGTACGGCTTCCAGCAGCGTACGGGCGCGCCCGTCGTGCAACCAGGTCGCATTGGGATTGACGGTCTTGGTCAGGCCAATGCCCCACAACGGCGGGGTACGCCATTCGCGGCCCGTGGCCATGCCGTCGCTCACGCCATCGGCCAGGTCGTCGCCCATGTCGTGCACCAGCATGTCGGTGTACGGCCAGATCAGTTGAAAGCGATGTTCGGGCTGCTTGGCGTTGCGGCTGGTCACGTACTTGGGCACGTGGCAGGCCACGCAATTGGCCTCGTAGAACAGTTTCTTGCCCGCCAGCACGCGCGCGTCGTCCGCATCGCGCCGCATGGGCACGGCGAGGTTAGTCGAATAGATGGTGACGAAGTCCATCAGCTTGCCCGGCACTTCCTCAGCACCAAAGCGCGGCTGCGCGCCGTGCGGCATGTCCAGGCATTGCGTCTGCGCGGGCGTGCATTCGCCGGAATGCTTGGGGAACATCGGCGTGGACAGGCCCATGTCGTTGGAGAACGCGGCAGCGCTCTGCTGCTCGACCGTCGGCTGGCCTGCCTTCAGATTGAAGCGGCCCAGCACGCGCGCGCCGGTCCGCGCATCCGTGACCCAGTTGGCCTTGCCGACGATGCCGTCGCGCTTGTCCGCGCCGACGTTTGCCAGGATGTCGGACTCATGAATCGATTCCAGCAGGCCCAGCCCGATCATCGGCGGCGCCAAACGCGGCGATATCTGCGTATCCGCGCGCATCGGCCCGTAACCCAGGTTCTCGATGCGATATGCGGGCTTCATCAGCGTGGCGGTCTCGCCGCCGCGCAGCCCCACGGGCACGGCTTCGTACTCGATTTCCATGCGGCCTTCGGCCGGCAGGCCCGCGACCGCGAAATTCTGCAACTGCACGCCATAGACCGGTTCCGGCAAGGCCGCGATCTCGTCTGCGCCCAGCTTGGGATGCCCGCGATCGGCGCCTTCCGGCACGGCCAGGCGCAGCAGCAACGCGACCGCATCCGTACGTTCCAGGGGATCGAAGCCCGGCACCGTGCCACGGCCGTCCTTGGTGTGACAGGCCTGACAGGAGCGCGCATTGAACAGCGGACCCAGGCCGTCGGACGCCTGCGTGGACGAGGGTGCGGACACCCAGTCCTTGCGGAACAGGCCGTTGCCGACGATGAACTCCTGGCGGCCTTCAAAGCTCATGTTCGCCGACGGCTGCGAAAAGATGTCGGCGTTGATGAGCTTGTTGGTCGTCGTGGCGCCGGCCTGCATGGTCTCGAATGATTCAACCTTCGAGAAATCGCGGGTGGGGGCCGTGATGGCGGTGACGCGCTTCTGGTCTTCGGGCGTCAAATCGTCGCGCCCGCCAGGAGCGGCGGGCGCGGCGGCGGCGACGGCATGAACCGACGCCGCCAGTACGGCGGCTAATGCGAGTTTCACTTGAATACGGCGTCAGGTTTGTCGAGGCTGTCGGACCCTTCGATGGCGACCTTGCCCAAATCCAGCAGCGTGATCACGCGTTCCAGGCTGCGCGTCTGCGCGACCAGGCTGTCGATGGCGGCCTGCACCACCGCGTTGCCCTCCTTGTTGCCTTCCGCGATCATCTGGTCATAGGTCTCGACGGTTTCGGCGCGCGTCTTCATGGCCTGCATGGCGGCGACCGTGGCGTCCAGTTTGGCACGCACTTCGGCGTCCAGCTTGGGATCCTTAGCCTTGACCAGTTCGGACAGGCTGGCGCCGGTCACCTTCTTGCCGTCGATGCGCGTGTACGAACCCAGATAGACGTTGCGGATGCCGATCTGATCGTAATAGTGCGAGTTGTGCGTGTTGTCCGAGAAGCAGTCGTGCTCTTCCTCGGGATCGTGCAGCATCAGGCCCAGCTTCATGCGCTCGCCGGCGAGCTCGCCGTACGACAGGCTGCCCAGCCCGGTCAGCATGGCGATGAGGCCGGCCTTCGGATCTTCTTCGACGGCCTTGCGCGCCGCGCCGTCCTTCTTCCAGTTGCCCACCATTTCTTCGAGGTCAGTCACCAGCAAGTCCGTTACGGCCTTCAAAAATTCAATGCGGCGTTCGCAATTGCCGCCAGTGCACTGTTTCGGATCGAAATCCGTATGCGGGCGATTGCCCGAGTGACGCTCCTGCGGCGTGCCCTTACGGTCCGCGGGCGCGGCGCCGGTGCCGTTCAGATCCTGCCCCCACAGCAGGAACTCGATCGCGTGATAACCCGTGGCCACGTTGGCCTCGTTGCCGTCGGCCTCGTGCAGCACTTCGGACAGAAGCTCGGGCGTGATCTTGCTGACATCCACCGTCTTGCCGCCCACCGAGACCTTGGCATTGGCAATGACGTTCACGGCGTAAAACGCGTTCTGGTCGCTTTCCGTGCCGTAGGACGCGTCAACGTAGTCGATCAGGCCTTCATCCAGCGGCCAGGCGTTCACGCGGCCTTCCCAGTCGTCAACGATGGGGTTGCCGAAGCGGTAGGCCTCGGTCTGCTGATAAGGCACGCGCGCCACGATCCATGCCTCGCGCGCGGCCTTCAAGGTTTCCGCGCTGGGCTTGGCGACCAACGTGTCGATGGCGTCGCGCAGCTTCTTGGCGGCCGTCAGCGAATCCTCGTAGCCGGCCAGCGCCAGATCGGAGTACGTGGCGACCACGGCCTTGGGTTCGACGGCGGCCTGCGCCACTCCGCCGTACACCGCGGCGGCCAGCACCGCACCCAAAAGCAACTTGCGCATCGTCTTTCTCCCGTAATTCGGACGGCCCGCCCCCGCGGCGGCCGGTTCCGGCTTGAATTTTGTGGATGCGAGTGTAAACAATTTTCGTTTGATGTTCAGGCGTTATTCAGATAGCTGACATACTTTTGAACGGAAAAAGTATGCTCCGGCAGGTCACTCAGGCCACGCCGGCCCCGTTTTTCAGCCTGGAAACCGCTTCATGGAATTGCGCCAACTCCGTTATTTCGTCCGCGTCGCCGAGCTGGGCAGCATCGGTCGCGCCGCGCGCGACCTGGGCGTGGTCGCGTCGGCGCTCAGCCAGCAGA
>DMTA01000212.1 GCA_003454835.1 Achromobacter sp.
TGTCGCTGCGCATGAAGCCGGTGGTCTGGAAGTGCCCGATGGTGGCCGGCTCCGCTTTCAGCAGCAGCGCCAGATCTTCGTGCGGCAACGCCTCGGGCATGGGATGAATCAGATACATCGCTTGTCTTCACTACAATGAAAAAGGCTCGGAAGCCGGTGAAAAAAAGGTATCACGCGGGCTTTCCGGGCCAATAATCAAAGTTTCGGCGCAGTTTGAAAAAGAGTTCTTATCATGCGGATAACCCTAAGCCAGCTTGAGGCCTTTTACTGGACCGCCAAGCTGGGCAGCATCCACGCGGCCGCGCGGCATCTGCACGTGACGCAGCCGGCCGTCTCGGCCCGCATCCGCGAACTGGAAGGCGCGTTGGAGGTGCAGCTGTTTGATCGCTCGCGCCAGCGCGTGACGTTGACCGATGTGGGGCAGTCGGCGTTGCGTCATGCGGAGAGCGCGTTGCACAGCACGCGCCAGCTTGAACACTTTGGCAAGGATCGCAGCCTGGGCGGCAAGCTGCGGCTGGGCGCGGACGAGTGCTCGGCCAACGTGGGCCTGACGGCCGTGATCGCGCAGCTCAAGGAACACTATCCCACGCTCGCGCTGGAGATGACGGTGGACGTGGGATCGGTGCTCAACAGCAAGCTCAACGCGGGCGAGCTGGACATGGCGCTGCTGACCAATCCGGCCACGGGCGACACCATCACCGACGTGTTCATCGGCTGGATGACGTTTCATTGGGTGGCCTCGCCCACGCTGCACATCACGGCCGATCCGTTTCGCGCGGAACACGCGCGCGGCCATCACATCGCCACGCACTCGCCGCCCTCGACGCTGTACACCGTGGTTGAAAACTGGCTGGCGTCGGGCGGCGTCGATATGTCGGGGCCCAGCACCACCAATTCTCTTGCGCTCATCTCGCGCCTGATCGCGGCGGGCCACGCCATCGGTATCCTGCCGGTGCCGTTGCTGCAGGACATGCTGACCATGGGCGTGCTGCGGGCCTTGCCCGCCGATCCGCCGATCCCGCCGGCGCGCTTCTATATCTCGTATCTGACCGCCTCGCACGGTGCGCACATCGACTCGATCGTGGACATCACGCGCGATACGCTGATGCGCCTGAACTTCCTGGCGCCCATCGACGCCGCGCCGGCGAACGCTGGCCAGGCATGACAACGGGGCCGCGCAAGCGGCCCCTTCGTGCCTTCATGTCATCGCGCACGGCACGGGCCGCCCGCACCGCACGGTGTCACGTTCAATCGATGCGCGCGCCCGACACCCGAACGACCTCGCCCCACTTCTGCACCTCGGCGTCAACCAGCGTCACAAATTGCTTGCGGTCGGTGAGTTGCGGAATCACCAGGCCCACGGCGCCAAGCTTTTCCTGAATGGCGGGAGACTGCATGGCGGTGCGGGTGGCTTCGAACAACTGCTGGAACACCGGCGCCGGCACGCCGGCCGGCGCGGACAGGCCGAACCAGTACTCGGACGAGAAGCCCGGATAGCCGCTTTCCGCCACGGTGGGCGTGTCGGGATAGGTGGGATTGCGCTTTGCGCTGCCGATGGCAAGCGCGCGCAGTTTGCCGGCGCGCACGTGCGGCAGCGCCGTGTCCTGATTGACGAACAGCACATCCACGCGACCCGCCAGCACGTCGTTGATGGCAGCCGAGCCGCCGTTGTAGGGCACATGCATGATGTCGAGCTTGGCGCGCTGCTTGAGCATTTCCATGCCCAGATGGCCGGTGGTGCCGTTGCCCGACGAGGCGTAGGAATATTTGCCGGGCTCTTTTTGCACCAGCGCTACGAACTCGGCCAGCGTCTTGGCCGGAAAGCCGGGCGCGGTCACCAGCACGTCGGCGCCGAAGGCCAGGATCGCGATCTGGTCGAGCTGATCGAGTTTGTAGGGCAGCTTGCTGTAGAGGCCCTGGTTGGTGGCGATGCCTACGCCCGACACCAGCAGCGTGTGGCCGTCGGGGCGCGCCTGGGTCACGTACGCGGTGCCGATGTTGCTGTTGGCGCCGCCCTTGTTCTCGACCACGATGGTGCTCTTGAGCGCCTTGCCCATCTCCGCGGCGAGCAGGCGGCCGATGAAGTCGGTGCCGCCGCCAGCGGGGAAAGGCACGACCAGGCTGATGGGCTTGTCGCCCGGGAAGTCCGCGGCCTGAGCGGGCGCGGCGGCCACAGCCAGCGCCACGCCGCCGATCAGGGCCGGCGCCAACAACTTCAGAAACGTGCTGCGAACGGACGATGCCATCCCTGCCTTGCGGCATGCTTTTCCCACGGTTTGCATGGTGTGATTCCCCTTGGGTGTTATGAAACGGTCTCTCGACCGAAGGGAAAATTAGCACGCAGGGTTGGGCCGTCAGTAATCACAAATGCCCGCCGAATTGAGAGATTTTTGTTATTACGGGTAATCCCGGCGTGGCTCGCGGCTTGACAGGTTAGTTGTGGTGAGCAACATTATGGTTGTGCAATACAACTTAATGGACGCGCCATGCAGATGCCCGCCAAATCAATCGACGAAATCCGGTCCGCATCGCGCACCGTCGTGCGCGAGCTGGGCTTCATGCGGCCGACGCTGGCGGGCACTACTTATTCCGCATCGGCCGTGCACGCGTTGCTGGAAATCGATGCTCAAGGCGGGGTGGCGGCGGCCCACCTGGTCACTGCGCTTGGCCTGGAAAAGTCCAGCGTGAGCCGCATGCTTTCCAAACTTATCGCGGCCGGGGACATTGCCGAGTCGGCAAGCGCAGAGGATGCGCGTCTGAAGCAATTGACGCTGACCGGGCAGGGCAAGGCGTTGGTCAAGAAAATTCATGCGTACGGCCGCAATCAGGTGACCTCGGCAATGGCGCACTTGAATCCCTCGCAACAGCAGGCGGTCGCGCAAGGGTTGTCGGAATACGCCAGGGCGCTCAAGGCGAGCCGCGGGGCGCAAGCCGCAGCTGCCCGCGATACGCTGCAGATCGTGCCCGGCTATCGACCCGGTCTGGTGGGACGCGTGGCCGAGATGCATGCCGCCTTCTATTCGCGGCACTCGGGATTTGGCCAATTCTTCGAAAGCCAGGTGGCCACGGGGATGGCCGAATTTGCGGGGCGGCTCAGCGAGCCGTGCAATGGGGTGTGGACGGCGATTCAGAACGACCGGATTGTCGGCTCCATCGCCATCGATGGGCAAGACCTGGGCAATCGCCAGGCGCACCTGCGCTGGTTCATCCTGGATGACGGATGCCGAGGCAGCGGAACCGGCCGCAAGCTGATCGAGGCGGCACTGGACTTCTGTGACCGGTTCGGTTTCTCCGAGTGCCAGCTCTGGACCTTCAAGGGCCTGGACGCGGCGCGCAAGCTCTATGAGTCCGTGGGATTCAAGCTCGTGCATGAGGAAGATGGCCATCAGTGGGGCAGCATCGTCACCGAGCAGCAGTTCACCCGCGTCAAACCCACGGTCTGATACCCGCGCGGCTTACCTGTCATGCGCACCGGGCGCACCGCAATCGCCGCCGCCGCGACGGTGGGGATGCTCGTGGGCGCGGCGATGGTTTCCACAAGCGTGGTGTCCAGCGCCGTCTCGCCCGCAACACTTGCCTTCCTGCGCTATCTGATCGGCGCGGCGGTCCTGCTGTTGCCGTTGGGTCCGGCCGTACGCACGACCTTCATGGCCAAGGATGCAGTTGCCATCGCCACGCTGGGCGTTTTCCAGTTCGCCGTGCTGGTGCTGTTGCTCAACCATGCGCTGTTGACGGTGTCGGCAACCGTGTGTGCGCTGGTGTTCGCCACGATGCCGCTCGTGACGATGTGTCTTGCGGTGATCACCGGCAAGGAGCCATACAGTGGCCGAGGCCTGCTTGGCGTGTGCACCGCGGTGGCTGGCGTTGCGTATCTGCTGCTGTCGCCTTCCGCGTCTGCGGCGGGCGTGGCGCCCAATCGCTGGGGGATGGTGGCGCTGGTGTCCGCCACGATCGTCGGGGCCGTGACGAGCATCCTGTACGGCCCCTATCTGCGTCGCTATCCGGCGCTTGCGACCTGCCGGCTCGCGATGGTTTCCGCGGTGGTGTTCCTGCTGGGTTTCTGCGCCCTCACCTCGCAGCCGCTGATTCCCTCGCTGAATCGGCTTCAGTGGGCCAACGTCGTGTTCATTGGCCTATCGAGCGGGGTGGGCTATTTTTGCTGGTTGTGGGCGCTGGGCAGGCTGGCTGCCAGCAAGGTCACGGCCTTTCAAGCCCTGGGTCCGGTGACCGCCGCGCTCATTGAGTCGCTGCTGTCGCAGCGGCTTGCGCCGATGACGGTGCTCGTTGCGCTCGCAATGGTTTGCGCGGGACTGGTCGTTGCGACACGAAGGCCTGACGCGAACTGAACAACCTGTTCTATCTGACGGTGACGGCGGCCGGGCCGCCGTCACCGTGGGACTCGCAGGGTGCGCCTCATTGCCGCGCACCGTCTGCGACTGGCTACGTCAAGCCGAAAGTTCGTTACGAACCAACTCCGCACCCGCGCTCAGCGCGTTCAGCTTGCCCTTGGCCACGGCACGCGGCAACGGCGCCATGCCGCAGTTGGTGCACGGGTACAGCTTGTCGGCGTCCACGAACTTGAGCGCCGTGCGCAACGTGTTGGCGACTTCTTCCGGCGTTTCGACGGTGTGGTTGGCCACGTCGATGGCGCCGACCATGACCTTCTTGCCGCGAATCAGTTCGATCAGGTCGATCGGCACGTGCGAGTTATGGCATTCCAGGGAGACGATGTCGATGCTGGACTTCTGCAGCTTGGGGAACGATTCCTCGTACTGGCGCCATTCGGATCCCAGCGTCTTCTTCCAGTCGGTGTTGGCCTTGATGCCGTAGCCGTAGCAGATGTGCACGGCGGTTTCGCACTTCAGGCCTTCGATGGCGCGTTCCAGCGTCGCGACGCCCCAGTCATTGACCTCGTCGAAGAAGACGTTGAAGGCGGGCTCATCGAACTGGATGATGTCGACGCCGGCGGCTTCGAGTTCGCGGGCTTCCTGGTTCAGGATCTTGGCGAATTCCCAGGCCAGCTTTTCGCGGCTCTTGTAGTGGGCGTCGTACAGCGTGTCGATCATGGTCATGGGACCGGGCAGCGCCCATTTGATCGGCTGCTTGGTCTGCCGGCGCAGGAACTTGGCGTCTTCGACGAAGACGGGCTTCTGGCGGCTGACGGCGCCGACGACGGTGGGCACGCTGGCGTCATAGCGGTCGCGGATGCGGACGGTTTCGCGCTTTTCGAAGTCAACGCCGTCCAGATGCTCGATGAACGTGGTGACGAAGTGCTGACGCGTCTGCTCGCCGTCGCTGACGATGTCGATGCCGGCCAGTTCCTGTTCTTTCAGCGCGAGGATCAGGGCGTCCTGCTTGCCTTCGATCAGTTGTTCGTCTTGCAGGCTCCAGGGCGACCAGAGCTTTTCGGGCTGGGCAAGCCAGGAGGGTTTGGGCAGGCTGCCGGCGGTCGAGGTGGGCAAAAGCTTTTTCATGGCGGGTGTCCGTCTGTGTTCGTTTATTGGTGGGAGTGGCTGGCAGCCCATTGATCAAGCACGTGCTTGTACGGCTTGATGAAGTGCGCCTCGGCAAACTTGCCCTGTTTGACGGCCAGCTGGCTGCGTTCGACGCGGTCGTACACGATCTGCGTCAGCGAGTAATCCTGGTTCTTCAGGCTGGGTTGATAGCGCTTTCCGGCTGCGGAATTGGCGTTGTAGATTTCGGGGCGGTAGATGCGCTGGAAGGCTTCCATCGTGCTGATGGTGCCGATGAGTTCCAGGTTGGTGTAGGCGCCCAGCAGGTCGTCCTGGAAATAAAACGCCAACGGCGCAACACTGTTCGGCGGCATGAAGTAGCGCACCTGCAAGCCCATCTTCTCGAAGTACTGGTCGGTCGGGGAGAACTCGCTTTGCTGATATTCCACGCCCAGGATCGGGTGGTGGTTGTCGGTGCGGTGATAGGTCTTGCTGCTGGACACGCTGATGCAGATGACAGGCGGCTTCTTGAAGTTCGCCTTGTAGGCCTCGGATTCAACGAAGTGCTTGAACAGCTTGCCGTGCAGGTCGCCGAAATCGTCCGGCGTGCTGAACGTGGATTTGTTGTCGTTGTATTCGGGCAGCAACACGCTGAAGTCGTAGTCGCGCACGTAGGACGAGAAGTTGTTGCCGACGATGCCGTCGATGCGGTTGCCGGTCTTCTTGTCGACGATGTTGGTCTTCAACACTTCGATCAGCGGAAACGCATTGCCGTTGCCGTTTGCGCCCAGCGTCATCTCGGCGGTAATGATGTCGAGCTCGACGGCATAGCGATCGCCCGTGGGGTTGTCCCAATGCGCCAGATCGTTGAAACGGCTGTCGATCATCTTCAGCGTGTTGCGCAGATTCTGCTCGCGGCTGTCGCCTCGGGCCAGATTGGCGAAGTTGGTCGTGATCCGCGTGCTGTCCGCCGGCTGATAGTTTTCATCGAAGCGAAGGCTTTTGATGCTGAAAGTGAAGTCTTTGTTCATGATGGTCGGATGCGAAAGGGCTGCGATAAGCGTGAATTCGGGGTGAACCGGGCCGGCGTTCGCGGAGGCGTTTCTGCGCGGCTTGCTGTGAAAGCCGCTGGGCCTGGGCTTCAGGCCGCGATGGCTTCCACGGCCGCGGCGGTTCGCATCTGCCGGGTCAGTTCGACCAGCGGCAGTGCGCGTTGGACGGCCAGTCCGGCACGCTCGATCAACGCGTCGTTCTTAAGCCGGTAGTCGACGAAGTCCTCGTCGGTCGCGTAGATGCCGAGCGGCAGCGTGCGCGCCTGGAAGAAACTGAACAACGGCCGCAACTGGTGGTCGATGATCAGCGCATGGCGCTGGCTGCCGCCGGTGGCGGCCAAGAGGACCGGCTTGTCGATCAAGGCGTCCTGATCGATGAAATCGAAGAAATGCTTGAACAGGCCGGTGTACGAGCCGCGATAGACGGGCGTTGCCACCACCAGGACATCGGCTTGCTCCACGGCGGCCAACTCGCGCTCGACCGTGTCGGGCAAGTTTGAGCGCCATGTCGCGCCGGCAAGTTGCGGCGCGATCCTGCCCATTTCAACCAGCCGGGGCTCGCAGGGGATTTCGTTGGCGATCAGCGCCAGCAGTTCCTCTGCCAGGGCGGTGGTCCTGGAGGGACGTTGCATGCCGCCGGAGACGGCGACCAGGCGTAGGGGGTGTGTCATCTTTGCTTCCATGGGGCCAATCGGCACGGAGGGGGTCGACTTGCCATGGAACGTGCTTGTTGATCGGGTCAACGTGCGGAACACAGCGGCAAACAAGAACGCAATGCTAAATATCAAAATCCATGACGTAAAATGGTTTTATTTCACAAATCCATGAATCTAGATCATAAGAATGCTTGAACGTATCCATCTGAGCATCGTCCAGCAGGTCGAGAAGCAAGGCTCGCTGACGGCCGCCGCGGGCGTGTTGAACCTGACGCAGTCGGCCTTGAGCCACAGCATGAAAAAGCTGGAGGTGCAGCTCGGCACCGATATCTGGCTGCGCGAAGGAAGACGATTACGTTTGACGCAGGCCGGCCAATATCTGCTGGCGGTGGCGAACCGGGTGCTGCCGCAACTGGACCTGGCCGAGGAGCGGCTGGGCCAGTTCGCGCAGGGCGAACGCGGCGCGCTGCGGATCGGCATGGAGTGCCACCCGTGCTATCAGTGGCTGCTCAAGGTGGTGGCGCCGTATCTGGCGGCGTGGCCGGACGTGGATGTGGACGTCAAACAGAAATTCCAGTTCGGCGGCATCGGCGCGCTGTTCGGCTACGAGATCGACCTGCTGGTCACGCCCGATCCGCTGTTCAAGCCGGGCCTGAAGTTCGAACCGGTGTTCGATTACGAGCAGGTGCTGGTTGTGGCCAAGGGGCATCCGCTGGCGTCGGTCGCCTACGTGAAGCCCGAGCAACTGACCCAGGAAGTGCTCATCAGCTATCCCGTCGATATCGAACGGTTGGACATCTACAACCAGTTCCTCTTGAAGGCCGGCGTCACGCCTAAACGCCACAAGGCGATCGAAACCACCGACATCATGCTGCAGATGGTGGCCAGCGGCCGCGGCGTGGCCGCGCTGCCGCGCTGGCTGGTCGAGGAGTACGCGCTCAAGATGGATCTGGTGCCGGTGCGTTTGGGCCCGCGTGGCATTCCCAAGCAGATCTTTCTGGGATCGCGCGAGGCCGATGACGCCCTGGATTACCAGCGAGCGTTCATCGAGATGGCGCGTCAGCCCGCGGTTGCGGAGGCCACAGATGCCGCGGCTGCCGCGACAGGGGACGTCTAACGGGAACGTCTAACGGGGACGCATAAGCGGGTATGCTTGGCATCCCCTTATCTCCCCAAGGAGTCTGTCCCGATGCCGTCACTCAAGCACGGTTGCCTGGCCCTCGCGCTTCTGGCTCTCAGCGGTTGCGCCATGCAGCCCGCCAAACCCAACGACGTTGAGATCGCGGCGCAGAAGCTGGTGGGCCAACCGGCCAAGAACGCGTTCAAGCTGTTTGGGCGGCCGGACCAGGGCGCGGGCCCCACGTCGTACGGCAGCGGCGGTTTCTACGCGTGGAACCGCGTGCAGACTCACACCACGGACGAGAAGGTGTTCGTGCAGACCGGTGTTGAATACGTCGGGCAGCGGACCACCTCGGTCACCATCGGCGGTCAGGGCGTCAGCGGCCAGATGCCGGTGAGCAGTGAACCGGTCTATCGCAAGGTGGGCTACACGGAAAACCGCACGGTGATCGATTACTTTTGCAGCATCACGCTGTTCACCGACAAGAACGACATCATCGAGCACGCCAGCGTGATCGATTGCGCGAAGAAGAAATAAGACCCTTAACGGGCCCCCTGCATGGCGGCTCAGGCGGCCCGCAGATAAAGGGGACAAATCTCAACGCTTAAACTCGCAGCATTTGTATCTGGTGGCTGCCCTATGAGGCATGCGACGCGAGCAAGCATTGCGTCGCGCCCCGCGAGGAGTCATAGCGTTGAACATTCAAAAGCCCGGCGCGCCCTCTGCGATCGTGTATATCGTGGACGACCATGCCGAGGTGAGCGACTCGTTGTCTCGCCTGTTGTCGTCCATCGGCATCTACGCCGAAACCTTCGACTCTATCAGTGCCTTTCAGGCCGCTACGCGCCCGGCGGTGCCCTCCTGCCTGATCCTGGATCTCCAGTTGTCGGACGGCGACGGGCTGGAATTGCAGGCGCGCCTGCGCGAACTGGGCGATCACATCCCCATCGTGGTGGTCACGGGATTTGGCGACATCCGCCAGACGGTCAAGGCCATGAAGGCCGGCGCCATCGATTTCCTGGAAAAGCCGATTTCCGAGCAGCGTCTGCTCGATTCCGTACACCGCGCACTGGAGTCGGACGTCGCGCGGCGCGCCAAGGAGCAGGAGTTCGAGAAGGTCATGGCGCTGTATCGCTCGTTGACCGCACGCGAGCGGCAGGTGATCGAGTTGATCGCGTCCGGCTGCCTGAACAAGGAAGTCGCCGAGCAACTGGGCATCAGCGAAGTGACCGTCAAGGCGCACCGGGCCAGCGCCTACCGGAAGATGCAGGCGCGCAGCTTTGCCCAGCTGGTGCAGATGATCATGAAGGTCAATCCGCGCGTCGCTGCGCACGCGCCGGCATCGCGTGGCGATGGCGAGGCGCAAGACAGCGAATGATTCACGCCTGCGCGGGCAGCGAAAAGTAGAACACCGCGCCCGCCGGGCTATTGGGTCGCGCCCACATCTGGCCGTGATGCAACTGGATTATTTCTCGGCAGATGGCAAGGCCCATCCCCAATCCCTTGGTCTTCGTGGTGAAGAAAGGATCGAACAGCTTCTTCACCGACGCCGCGTCGATGCCACTGCCGGTATCCAGCACCTCGACCAGCACTTCGTCGTCTGACGCCCGCCGGGTGACGACAGTCAGTCGCCGTGCGGACGGCTCGTGCTTCATGGCGTCGACCGCGTTGACATAGAGGTTGAGAAGAACCTGCTGCAGCTGGACGCGGTCTCCGGATGTGTGCAGGGCGCCATCCGCCAGGTCCAGGATGACGTCGACATCGCTGCAATCGAGTTCGCCCCGCAGCAGCGTCAGCGTTTCCTTCACAAGCCCGTTCATGTCGATCGGGCCAAAGGCCGCCGGCGCCTTCTTGATCAGCGCGCGCACCCCCGAAATGATCGAGCCGGCGCGTTGGCCGCTGCGCACGATGCGCCGCAAGGACTCGGCGACTTCTTCGGTGTTGGGCGGCGTGCGTGCGATCCAGTTCAGCGCGGCCTGCGCTTCGGTCAGGACGGCCGACACCGGCTGGCTGACATCGTGCGCGATGGACGCCGTCATCGCGCTGACGGTGGTCATGCGAGTGACGTGCGCGAGATCCGATTGGATCTGCTGCATCTTGGCGTCCGCGGCCTTGCGTTCGGACAGGTCCAGGACGAATGACACGCCTTGGTTGTCGTCGGCCGCGAAGCGGGCGGAGCCGAGCAGCACGGGCACGCGACGGCCATCCTTGCGGATCAGTTCGGTCTCGACCGGCTCAGCGGTCTCGCGCAGCAACAATTCCTCCAGCGACACCGCCCCGCTGCGCGACACCAGCGCCGTCCACCGCAGCCGGCCGGCGCTGACGTCCTCGCGGTCGTAACCGGTCATGGTCAGGAACAGGTCATTGGCCTCCAGCACCTGTCCGCCGGTGCTCCAGAACCAGATGCCGATGATGTTCGCTTCCACCAAACGCTGTATCCGGGCCTCGCGTTGCGCCAGATCGCGATACAGGCGCGCGCGTTCGATCGCGATGGCGGCCTGCGAGGCCAGCAGGCGCAGCACGGCGGTCCGGTGCGGCGCGAATACACCGCGCGCCAAGGTGTTTTCCAGGTACAGCACGCCGATGGATTTGGACTGCGTCGTCAACGACAGGCACAACACGGACGGCAGCCGCGCGGCGCGCACGTAGGGGTCGCCGGTGAATGCGCCCGTCACCCACGCGTCGTCGAGCACGATGGTTTCGCCGGTCCGCCAGCCGTAGTTCACGATCTGCTGCGGCAGGCCGGCTTCGTCCAGGGGCTGTGCGCGCTGGCTGATCTCGACGGAATCACCGGATGTGGTCGCGATGGCGCCGGCATACAGTTCGCCGTCCGATTGCAAGACAAGCACGCCACGCGTGGCGCCGGCCTGTTCCAGCGCGATCTTCATCAGCTTGTCCAGCAGGGTCTGCAGGTCCAGAGCGCTGGCCAGCGCACGGGAGATGTCGATGACGGTGGATAGATCCAGGCTTTCCACCGGGGTTTCGATGGTCGAGCCCTGCGCCGCGCTGCGGCGGTCCACGAAAAGCGTGGGATACAAAGCGTCGATCTGTCTGACCTTACCCGTCGCGCCCCAGTGCTGATAGCACGCGCGCGCATGTTGCAGATAGGTGTGCGCAATGCGTTGCTGGCCGCGGCTTTCGAAGAAGCGTGCCGCGCATTCATTGGCCAGTCCCTCGACATGCACGAGGCCGTGATCGCTGGCGCAACGGATGGCGTCGTCGTAGCGTTGCATCGCGTCCAGCACATCGCCGTTCAGCCGCGCGACTTCGGCGTCGATCAGCATCTGCTGGCCCTGGAAGTTGGACGGGCTGGATGCGGCCCACGGGCGCAGCTTCTCAAGATGGGCCTCTACGGCGGCCAGCGCCACGGCGCGTTCCGACGGACACTTTGGCACGGGACACCAGGCACGCGCCAGCGCGGAGTAGAAATGAAATTCCATCTCCTCGATGAAGGCAAGGGACGTCCAGACGAACGCCGATGCGTCCTGGCTGGCGCGCACGGCGCTGGTGAAGTCACCGGCGTACACGCGGGCCTGGAGCTTGCGCAGGTAGTGCCAGCACGCCGTGACATTCCGGCCGGGTTCGGCCTGGATCTTCCTTTCGAATTCGGCCTCGCTGAAGCCAGCGTCGTCCAGTGAGCCGAATTGGGTGGTAAGGCCTTGCAGCATCTTGGCCAGCTGGAGCTGCGACGTGTAGCGGTCCAGCACTTCAAGACCCGCTTTTCGCGCAAAGGCGAGACCGCGGCTGGCGTCGGCGCGGATGGTGTTCAGGGGACCGCCGGTGACCAGCATGTGCGTGACCAGGCTGTTCAGCGCGAAGGATGCATAGGTCCAGTCGCCCTGCAGGCTTGCCAGCTCGAAGGCGGTTTGCAGCAGGTCGCGCGCCTGGCTGACGGGCTGCGACCACGGCACGATCTGGCCGCCGAACACCTGATACACCCGCGCGCTGAAACGGACCTGCCCGCGCTGCTGGATCAAGTCGACGCCAAGCTTGCCGAAGGCGTAGCCGTCGGCGTAGTCGCCGGTGCGCGCGGCCAGAATCATGCCCAGCCATGCGTATCCCAGGCTGGATGCATCCGTATTGCCATGGCGCAGGCTCAGGATGGCCATGCGCAGAATGACGCGCTCGCGCAGATTCGCAAAGAGCGTCCAGGCCGGGGGCAGCAGCGCGGTCAGCACGCCCATCGTGCCTTCCGCCTCGGCATCCTGCATCTCGGGCAGGCCGAGCAGCGCAGCCGCAGGGCGGCCGTCGCGCAGCGCATTGAACTCGGCGTATTCGCTGGCTACGACTTCATCGGAAGGGCTGTCCGTCCAGTCGATGCCGGCGCGGCGCAGGTAGTGCAGCCCGGCGCCAATGGCCTCGTGCCGCTCGCCCAGCGCCATGAGCACTTCGACGCGAAGCTGCGTCACGCGGGCCTGTTCCGGCAAAAGCCCCTCACGCTCTCCCAGGCGGGCCAGCCGATGCTTGGCGCTTGCCACCGCGCCATTACGGAATTCGCATTCGGCGCGCGTGATCTCGATGGTGAAGGCCAGCGCGGGTTGATGCTGCCTGCCGTCGTCGGACAGGAACGCCGAGGCGGCCTCCAGATACCGGATGGCCGCGGAATAGTCCGCGGTGTCCTTGGCCAGCGCGCCGGCCAGGGCGTTCAGATGGGCAAGCCGGACGCGCTCTTCCGGGCTGTGAACCAGCTGCCAGGCCCGGTTGAACTGGTCGACCAGTTCAAACGCGTGCGCCTTCAGTTGTTCCGGTTCCAGGTCTTTCCCAAGCCGCCGGCCGATCGCCAGGTGCGTGGCCGCGCGCTGCCGTTCGGGGATCAGCGCATAGCTGGCCGCCTGCACCCGGTCGTGCGGAAAGCGGTACACGTCGCCGGTCCGGAACACGAGGCTCTGCCGCTCGCATTCGCGCATCGCGGTGGCAACGTCGAGTCGCCGCCAGTCCAGCGCGACCGCAAGCTTGTCCAGCGATGCGTCGTGTCCCAGGCACGCCATGTGTTGAATGGCTTCGCGGCTGTCCGCCGGCAAGCGCTCGACCTGCTGGATGATGATGCCGACCACATTGTCGGTATAGGCCTGTTCGCGGATGGCTTCCGCATCCCAGATCCACCGTTGGCGGCGGGGGGCGTAGTGCAGCAATCCCTCGGCCGTGAGCGTGGCCAGGAAGCGGAGCATGAAGCACGGATTGCCGGCCGTTTTGGCCTGAACCAGACTGACGAGCGGATCGATCCATGGCGACTTGCTTTGCAGCGCATCGGCGATCAGGCGGGAGGAATCGCGCTCGTGCAGGTTGTTGAGCGCAATTTCGGTCAGCGGAATCGTGTTGGCGCGCAGGCTGTCGATGAAGGCGGCCAGCGCGTGGCGCGCAGCCATGTCTTCGGCGCGGTACACGCCCACGACCAGGATGTTCTGAAGCCCCGTCTGCGCCAGCTGGTCGATGACGCGCAGCGTGGCGGCGTCGGTCGACTGCAGGTCGTCCAGGAACAGGATCAGCGGATGGCCCGGCGACGAGAACGCGCAGAACAGATGCTGAAAGGCCAGGCGCAACCGCGCCTTGGCGTCGCCTTCCGCCAGCAGGCCCGACGCGTCCGGCACGATCATCGCCAGTTCCGGAATCAACGCGAGCAGGCTGTCGCCGCCCGCGGAGACCACCACGCGCAGCTTTTCCCGCCACTCGTCCAGATCGCTTTCGTTCTTGGCAAGTACGGCCTGGAGCAGGCCTCTTGCCGCCTCGACCAGCGCGGCGTAGGGACCTGCGTGGCTGTGGGGATCGCCCTTGCCTTTTGCGAGCAGGGTGTACTGGCTGCCGACGACGCGATGCAGTTCCTCGATGAGGATGGACTTGCCGACACCCGGTTCGCCTGAGATCAGCACCACCTCGGCCCGGCCCGATCCGGCCACCCGGCCCATGGCGCCGAGCAGGATGTCCAGCTCGGTGCCCCGGCCGTACAGCGTGGCCGGCACGCGCACGCGTCCGGGATGGTCGTAGCGGCCCAGCACGAAGTCCGGCACCGCGTCGGGGCCGGCCGTCAGCGTGGTCAGGCAGCACTGAAGATCCGCGGCCAGCCCTTCCGCCGTCTGATACCGGTCATCCGCCGATTTCTCAAGCAGCTTCATGACGATGGCCGAGAGCTCGGCGCAAATGCCGGCGTTGCGTTCGGCGGGCGCCACGGGCACGCGCGCCGTATGGCTGTGCAGCCAGGTCAGCGGCGATTCGGCCTGAAACGGAAGCTCGCCGGTCAAGGCTTCATAGAAAACGACGCCCAGCGAATACAGATCGGAACGCGCGTCTGCGCGGTGGCCGGAGCGGCCGGACTGTTCGGGCGCCATGTAGGCGGGGGTGCCGACGATGTCGCCCGGCGCCGAGACGGGCGCCGCCTGGTAGGCGCCGAGCGGCATGGAAAACGAAAAACCGGTCAGGTGAGCGGCCCCGGTCTGTTCGTTGAACAGAATGTGCGCTGGCTTGAGATTCCGATGGATCAGCCCGGCGTTGTGCATCTTTCCCAGCGACATCGCCACCGCGATGGCGAAACGGACAAACGCCGCGGCGGGCATCGCTCGCGAGTGGTGCATGGCCAGGGGCTGTCCGCCGGGGTCCTGCAAATACAGCACAGTGGAGCCGCCGACGCGCGCCAGCTCGGTCGGGACGGCGGCCCAGCCAGGATGCAGATAGTCGCGCAGGCCGTATTCCTGCTCCAGCAGGTGCCGCGCGCACTCCGAGCTGTCGTTAGGCCTGAGCCAGACGGCCAGCTTCGAGGCGCCGCGTCCGAAGACCCGGTCGCCATCCACCCACAGAACCTCGAACCGGGCTCCGTTGACTGCCTCGAAGCGAGGAGCGCTATCCATGTCACACCTAAGCCGCGGCGTGTCGGCGCGCGGCATCAAAATCCCTGTCGGCGCAATTCTAGTCAGGAATCATGCTTCTCTTGTAACGGTGTGTGCGGGCAGCGCCGGTCTCATCCCGCCCCTTATTGCGGGATGGGGGCAACGAAGTGCGACACCCGCGGCGGCGTATCGCCGATATGGAACGCACGCACTTCCGCCTGCTGGTCTTCGTCGGCGTGGGTCACACGCTCGTGCTGGCGCAGATGCTCAAGCCACGACGTCACCAGAAAGTATTCAAGGTAACGGCCAGGCTGGGCCGCATCTTCAAAAATGCCCCAGGCGTAGGCGCCGTCGCGGCGGCGCTCGGCGCCGGCATGCTGCATGGCCTGCACGAAGTCCGCGCCGCGCGCCGGGTCGATCAGGTATTCCACCGTGATCATCACCGGGCCGCGATCATGCGATACGTGCTGGTCGATCAGGGGCTCTGGCCAGTGCATCGACGGCGCCAGGTCCAGGTCCGCGCCCAGTTGCAGTTTGGCCTTGCGGGTCAGCAGCATTGCAACGATGGAGCCAGCAGCCGCGATCAGCAGGGCCGTCGGGACGCCGGCGCGCACGGCAGTCTGTCCCCAGATCATGCTGCCCGCGGTCATCGAGCCGAAGAACACCGTGACGAAGATCGCCAGCCCGCGTGCGCGCACCCAGTCGGGCAGCGCCACCTGGGCGGACACGTTGAGCGAGGTCAGCACCATGATCCACGACGCGCCCGCCAGAAAGCTGAAGGCACCGGCCACCACGGGATGCGGAATCACCGCAAAGACCACCAGCGTGACCGCCGTGCCCAGCGTGCCGGCCATGACGCTGCGGTCCGGACCCAGTTTCTTGCGCAGCGGCGGCAGCACGATGGCGCCAATCACCGCACCGGCGCCGACGCAGCCCAGGATGATGCCGTAGAGCAAGGCGCCGCCCTGAAGCACCTGGCGCACGATCACCGGCAGCAAAGCCCAGTAGGCGCTGGCAAATAGAAAGAACGCGACGGCACGGACCAGCGTGGATTTGAGCGGTTTGCTGTGCAGCGCAAAGCGCAGTCCGGCGCGCATGGCATGGCACAGTTGCTCGCGCGGCAGGCGCTTTTCAGCGGCCGCCGGTGGCTTCCACCAGATCAGTGCGGCCACCACCACGATGAAGCTGACCGCGTTCACAAAAAACGGAATCGCCACGCCCAGGCTGGTGATCAGTACGCCGGCCAGCGCCGGGCCGATCGCGCGGCTAACGTTGATGCCGACGCTATTGGTCGCGATGGCCTGCTGCAACGACGGACGCGGCACCAGGCTGGGCACGATGGCCTGCCAGGCTGGCGCCGACAATGCGGTGCCAATGCCCATCAGCAGCGTGAAGCCCAGCAGCACCCACGGCGTCGTGAGGCCAAACCACACCACCAGACCCAGCGCCAGGGCGATGAAGCCCATCGCGATCTGCACCATCAGCAACAGCTTGCGGCGGTCCATGGTGTCGGCCAGCGCGCCGGCCAGGAGCGACAGCAGGAACACGGGCAAAGCGCCCGCCGTCTGCACCAGGGCCACGAACATGGGCGACGGCGACAGCGAGGTCATGAGCCAGCCCGCGCCCACGTCGTGCATCCAGGTGCCGATGTTCGACAGCACGGTGGCCACCCAGATCATCGTGAAGGCGGAGTAAGCGAACGGGGAGGAAGGCGGGGGGTGGTCGGCGGGTCGGGTGTCGGCGGTCGTCATGGCGGGGCAGGCTGAGGAAGAAAGCAAAAAGGCCCGCGGCCGCTGCAAGCGCGGCTGCGGGCCCGTGAGGCATCAGCGGGCGATGACGGGCGCAGCGACGGGCGCGAGGGCGTCGTGGGCGGTCTGCGTGCGCTGGCCGGCCTTGTGCACCATGGTGTAGGCGTAGTCCACGCCCATGCCGTAGGCGCCCGAGTGTTCCTTGACGATTTCCATCACGGCATCGTAGGAGTCACGGTGGGCCCAGTCGCGCTGCCATTCCAGCAGCACCTGCTGCCACGTGACCGGCACGACGCCGGCCTGGATCATGCGTTGCATGGCCATGTCATGCGCTTCCTTGGACGTGCCGCCCGACGCGTCGGAGACCATGTAGATCTCGTATTCGCCTTCCAGCATCGCGCACAGCGCGAAGGTGGTGTTGCAGACTTCGGTCCACAGGCCGGCGACGACAACCTTCTTGCGGCCGTTGGCGGCCAGCGCGTCACGCACCTTCTGGTCGTCCCAGGAGTTCATCGAGGTGCGCTCCAAGACCTTCTGGTTCGGGAACACGTCCAGCAGCTCGGGATAGGTGTAGCCCGAGAACGACTCGGTTTCGACGGTGGTGATGGTGGTCGGGACGCCGAAGACCTTGGCGGCCTTGGCCAGGCCAACGACGTTGTTCTTCAGCGTCTGACGGTCGATCGACTGCACGCCGAACGCCATTTGCGGCTGGTGATCGATGAAGATGATCTGGCTGTTCTGCGGAGTCAGGACTTCGAGCTTTGCTTGGGACATGAATATCACCTGGAGGGTTGAATCAGAGGGGGACGCATAGCGCCTTGCTGCATGACGATGTCTCATCCGCCCGCTGTGCCGCGGGCTTTAACGAGATCGTCAGAATATGGGAAACGTTCGCATTTCGACATTGTTCGAAGGTATGGCGCGTCCCCCTTCAAGTAGGGTCAGGCGGGGGCGCGCTTGATGCCCAGGGTGGCCAGGGCGGCGACGACGGGCGGCAGCACGAAACACCACATCAGCGACGCCCAATACAACAGCGCGGCGATGGCGCAGCCGGACGCAAAGGCCGCCAGGGCGGGCAGCATCTTGCGCAGGCGGCCGACGGCGGCCGTGCGGGCTTCGCCGGAGACGCCCTTGCAGAGATCGGCAAGGTCGATCATCACCTGCGTGGTGGTCCCGGTCATGAGCGTGGACGGCGGCGCACTGCCCAAGTGCATGCGCTGGATCGCATTCTGGATGCCCATGGCCGCGACCAGCAGCATGCCGCCCATCACGGCAAAGGGCGCGTCGCTGTCGGAAAACGGGCCGTAGGCGATGAGAACGGCGGCCGCGGCGGCCAGCAGCAGCACCTTCGCGCACATGAGCCTGGACATGGCCGTGTCCGCGGCCGCGAGGCTGGACGCAAACAGGCGCGTCAGGACGACGACCGCACAGAAGAGCGGCAAGGCCAGAAGCTTGGCGAAGGCGCCAGTCGTGCCGTGGACAAAGGCGGCGCCCAGCGTGACGAAGTTGCCAGTCACGTGCGCTGTGAACAGGCCATTCAACGCCAGAAATCCCGCCGTATCGACGTATCCCGCGTTAAAGCCCAAGAGGCCGGTGAATCGGGGAGATACGGGTGTCTGTTCCATGATGTGCAAGATGTGCGTTGATGACGCAGTGCCGTCGGGCCGGCGAGGATGCCGACCCGGCGAACGCTGTAAAGGGCACTAACGACGGCCACTAACGACGGCCACTGCGGCGGCCACTATCGCCGTTCGTTCAGGTCCTGCCAGATCACCAGCAGGAATCCGCCCACCAGGCCCAGGTGCTCGAAGAACGAGTTGGCGGCGAAGAAGCGCGCCTGGCCGGGCGGCATTTCCCAGAACTGCAGGGCGACGAACGTGGCCAGGAGCGTGAAGATCGCCAGCGCCAGGGCGCCGATCCAGCGGTGCCAGCCGATCAGGATCATGAGCGAGGCGATGATCTCCAGCGCGATCACGACCACGGCGAAGAACGGCGCGGGCGTAAGCCCAAAGTGGGTCATTTCCGCGATGGCACCGGGAAAGTCGGTCAGCTTGACCAGCCCGCCCTGCAGATACGCCGCGCACAAGCCCAGGTAGGCGACAAAGCGGGCAACGCGGCCCCCGAGAACGGGGCGCGCGATGCCGGCCAGCGAGGTTGAAATGCTCGACATGGGTTCAGTCCTTTACACGGCCCAGCACGAGCAACCCAGCGCGCCGAAGAACGACTTCTGGTCCGAGGCCGGCACGCTGGAGGCCCACGCCTTGGCGTGACTGTGCCCGTGCATGTTGCAAGCGGTGGCGCAACCGCACGCGGCGGCGAAGCGCCTGTAGTCCAGGGAATTTCGTCCCGCGCCGTCCGGATCGCCCCAGGCGGCATAGCCGCCGAACAGCCGCGTGGGGGACCAGTCGGGCATGGCGGGCGGCGGCGCGTTCTCGTCCAGTGGCGCGAAGTCGCCCGCGCCGTAGACCACGCGCCCGCCGACGACGGTCAGGTCGGACGTCAGGAACGAAATCTCTTCATCCGCCACCGTGAAGTAGTCCTGCGACGGGACCATCAGGTCGGCGAACTGGCCCACCTGGATGCGGCCGCGCTTGCCTTCGTCGTTGGAGAACCACGCGACGTTTTCGGTCCACATGCGCAGGGCCGTCTCGCGGTCCAGCAGGTTTTCATGCGGATACAGCGGCATGCCGCCCACGGTCTTGCCCGTGGTCATCCAAGACAGCGAGATCCACGGGTTGTAGGACGCCACGCGGGTTGCGTCCGTGCCGGCCGACGTCTTCACGCCTTTTTCCAGGATGCGCTTGACCGGGGGCGTAGCCTGCGCGGCCTTCGCACCGTAGCGCTCGACAAAGTATTCGCCCTGGTAAGCCATGCGATGCTGCACGGCAATGCCGCCGCCCAGCGCGGCGATCCGGTCGATCGACTTGTCCGAGATGGTCTCGGCGTGATCGAAGAACCAGTTGATGCCGGTGAGCGGCGTGTCGCGATGCACCTTCTCAAAGACATCCAGCGCGCGCGTGATGGTTTCGTCGTACGTGGCGTGCAGGCGCCAGGGCCACTTGTTCTGGACCAGGACGCGCACGACCTCTTCCAGCTCGCCTTCCATCTCCGGCGGCATGTCCGGGCGTTCGACACGGAAGTCCTCGAAGTCGGCGGCCGAGAACACCAGCATCTCGCCCGCGCCGTTGTGACGGAAATAATCGTCGCCCTGCTTGTACTTCACCGAAGACGTCCAGTTCAGGAAGTCTTGCTTCTCGTGCTTGGGCTTTTGCGTGAAGAGGTTGTAGGCGAGGCGAACGGTCAACTGGTTGTCGTCGGCCAGCTTCTGGATGACGGCGTAGTCGTCCGGATAGTTCTGATAACCGCCGCCCGCATCGATGACGCCCGTGACGCCAAGGCGGTTCAGCTCGCGCATGAAGTGGCGCGTGGAGTTGAGCTGATAGTCGAACGGCAGCTTCGGACCCTTGGCCAACGTGGAATACAGGATCGTGGCGTTAGGCTTGGCCAGCAGCAGGCCCGTCGGATTGCCGTTCGAATCGCGGATGATCTGACCGCCTTCGGGGTCGGGCGTGTCCCGGGTGTAACCCACCACGCGCAGCGCCGCGGCGTTCAGCAGCGCGCGGTCGTACAGATGCAGCAGGAACACGGGGGTGTCCGGCGCAACCGCATTGATTTCCTCGATGGTCGGCAGGCGCTTTTCAATGAACTGGTGCTCGGTGAATCCGCCCACCACGCGCACCCATTGGGGCGCGGGCGTGTTGGCGACCTGGCGGCGCAGCATTTCCATGGCGTCCGCCAGGGACCGCACGCCGTCCCAGCGCAGCTCCATGTTGTAGTTCAGGCCGCCGCGCACGACGTGCGTGTGGTTGTCGTAGAGCCCGGGCAGGACGCCTTTCTTTTTCAGGTCCACCAGCCGGGTGTTCGGTCCCGCCAGGCGCAGGACTTCCCGGTCGCTGCCCACCGCGACGAACTTGCCGGCCTTCACGGCGACGGCGCCCGCTTCCGGATTGGCGCGGTCCAGCGTGGTGAAGCGCCCGTTGTAGAAAATCACTTCCGGGGGACCGTCCGCCAGCGGCGTGCCGGTCTGGTTCTGCGACCCGGCATTCGCCCGGCCTGCCCACATGCTGTTGAGCGCAAACGCTGAAGCCAGCGAAGATGCCGCTCCCAGGACTTGTCGACGCGAAGCCATGCCACTCTCCTCGATTAATTTCGCGGTGGCTAGGTTTTCATGGCGCCCGCCGGGGCGCAATCCGACATTAGGTTCGTCACCCTATACCATCGACGAATGGCGCCGGCACGGCATGCACGCGTATCGTCTTCCGGTTTGCGTGCTGCCTTGCAGTTCCGGGGTCGCTCGTATCCCGTGCCCATGGGTTCATCGCGCAGGTTTCCCACGGAAAGCACAGGAGCATGAGATGAAGGTTGGCCGCGACGCGCGCAAATGGGTTCTGGTTGGTGGTTGCGCGGTGGCCGCGCTGTGTGGGGCAGCGGGCAGCGCGTCAGCGCAATCGTCCGTCACGCTATACGGCCGGCTGAATACGGCCCTGGAATACGCGTGGATCAGCGGCGGCGACAATGCCGGCTCCGGCTCTCGCATGACGAACAATCGGTCGGTATTCGGCCTGCGCGGCGAAGAGGACCTGGGCAACGGCCTGTCTGCGATCTTCCAGATTGAAAGCGGCATCGCGCTGAACACCGGGCAAGGCGAGATCGCCAGCCGGAACACGCGCCTCGGGCTGGCATCGCCCTACGGCACGTTCTTCCTGGGCAATTGGCACACGGCCTATACCGAGTCGACCATGAAGATGGATCCCTACTATCCGATGACGGCGGGATACATGGCGCTGATGGGCAACGGCTCGGCCTCCAGCTCGGGCAATGTCGAGAACACCAGTTCGTTCGACCGGCGCCAGAAGAACTCGCTGCATTTCCGGTCGGCCGACTGGCATGGCCTGAGCGCGGGCTTCACCTGGGGCCTGCCGCAGGAGCGCATGACGACGCCGCGCAATCCCCAACTGTTCTCCTGGTCCGCGGCCTACAAGGAAGGTCCGCTGGCGCTGGTGGCGGCCTATGAGCTGCACAAGAACTATCAGATGGCCGAATCGCACGACGATGCCATCAAGCTGGGCGCGTCCTATTCATTCCCGTCCACCACGATCAACCTCGTCGTCGAGCAACTGCGTTACCAGACGGCCACTGGCGATCTGCACCGCAAGGGTTACTACGTGTCGCTCGTGCAGAAGCTGGGTTCCGGCAGCCTGAATGCGTCCGTCGGGTATGCCGCCAACGGCACCGGGCCGTCCACGCAACGGGTGGGTTATGTCGGTAGCGGCGAGAACACCGGCGCGGTCCAGTACACGCTCGGTTATGAGCAGCCCTTGTCCAAGCGCACGTCGGTGTATGCGTACTACTCGAAGATCAAGAACCGCTCGAACGCGGCCTACGACTTCGCCATCAATGAACTTGGCGTGACCGCCGGCGCCAGCCCGCAGACCATTGCGCTGGGGATGCGGCATAACTTTTAATTCCGGCGGGGCTTAACGATTCATTAATTCTTGCCTCGCTATAGTCGCGCTCGTCAGCCGGCGCGGCCCCTGTCAACGGGGCCCGCGCTGCAACAGCGCGAATAATCATGAGCCGGTTGCCGATCACAACAAAGGCGAATGATGAATCTTGCAGCCATGAAAGTGAGGTCCCGCCTCGCTATCGGTTTCCTCTTGCTTGTCCTGGCGTTGCTGGTGCTTGGGGGCCTGTCCCTGTACGCCATGCGGACGCTGGACAAGTCGATGTCCGACATCGTCAACGTGAACAACCAGCAGTTGAAGCTGGCGTTGCAGATGCGCGAGCTGGTGCAGGGCCGGGCCATCGTGGTGCGCAACATCGTGCTGTACACGGACCCGCAAGCCGTGGCGAATGAGATCACCCGATCGGAAGACATGGCGGCGCGCTATCGCCAAACCAGCGAACAGCTTGCAAAGATGTTTGCCGACGATGAAGGGACGCTGCCCGCCGAGACCGATCTGCTGGCCGCCGCGCAGCGTGCGCAGCAGGAAGCCTCGCCTATTTACATGCGCGCCCTTGAAGCGGGACGGCAGAACAATTCGCAGGAAGCCGCCAGGATCCTGCGCGAAGAGCTGCGCGCCAAGCAGGACGCCTGGCTCGATCAGTTGATGGCGCTTGCCGACCTGGAATCCAAACTCAGCGACGAATCGGCCGCAGAGGCCGCGCAGGCCTCGGCGCGTCTGCGCAATGCAATCGTCGTGATCATGGCGATCGCCGTGCTGGCCGGTGCGCTGTCGGCGTGGCTGATCACGCGCAGCATCCTGCGTCAGCTTGGCGGCGAGCCTGCCGATGCGCAGAAGCTGGCCGGCGCCATTGCAAGCGGCGATCTCACGACGGCGCTCACGCTGGACGAAAGCGACCGGTCGAGCCTGATGTATTCGCTGGAGACGATGCGCATGCAGTTGGCGACGACGGTGGGCACCATCATCAGCGCGGCGGAGTCCATTTCGACGGCGTCCGCCCAGATTGCCGAAGGCAACGCCGACCTTTCCCAACGCACCGAGGAACAGGCCGCGTCGCTGGAGGAAACGGCCGCCAGCATCGAGGAAATGACCTCGACCGTGCGGATGAACCAGGACAACGCGGCCAGCGGCAGCGGTCTTGCCGTGGATTGCAGCCAGCTAACAGGCGAAGCGGGCCGCGTGGTGGGCCAGGTGGTGGACGCGATCGGCGCGATCTCGACCGATGCCGAGCGTGTCGGCGAGATTGTGTCGGTGATCGACAGCATTGCGTTCCAGACAAACATTCTTGCGCTGAATGCGGCGGTGGAAGCCGCGCGTGCCGGCGAACAGGGCCGAGGCTTTGCGGTGGTGGCCACCGAAGTGCGCGCGCTGGCGCAGCGTAGCGCGACGGCGGCCAAGGAGATCAAGGGCCTGATCGAGAATTCCAAGCGCGCCGTCCAAGGCGGCGAGGCGCTGGCGGCCACGGCGGGCGAGCAGATGCAGAAGGTGCTGGACGCGGTGGCCCGATTGAAAGAGGTGACGGTGGAAATCGCCTCGGCCTCGGCGGAGCAGACCAGCGGCATCGAACAGGTGAACGTGGCGGTGTCGCAGATGGACACGATGACGCAGCAGAACGCCGCGCTGGTCGAGGAATCGGCTGCGGCGGCAGGCGCGATGGCCACGCAGGCGAAGGAGCTGTTGCAGGCGGTGGCGCGATTCAAGACGGAACGGCGGACGGCCGCGACGCATCCGGGCGCGCGTTTCGAGCCGCTGGCGCTGGCGGCGCCCGCGCACGCCTGAGGGGGCGGCAGACCTTTTAAGATGCGGCATGCGCGGCAAGCACGCCGCGCCGCGCAGAGGCTGCCAACGCCCACAGAGGGGAACTGACATGCGGGTGTTGTTGGTCGAGGACGACGCGATGTTCGCGGACGCACTGACGATGGCTCTCGAGGAGCTGGATTTTGCGGTGACGCTGGTGCAGGAGGTCGACGCCGCCAAGGTGCTGCTGCTGGAGCATGCCTTCACGATCGTGCTGCTCGATATCGGCCTGCATCGCGGGTCGGGCCTGGACGTGCTGCGATTTGTGCGCCGGCGCGGCGACGCGGTGCCAGTGATCCTGATCACCGCGCGGGATGCCTTGAGCGACCGCATCAAGGGGCTGGATCTGGGCGCCGACGATTACGTCATCAAGCCGTTCGAGCCCACTGAGCTCTTTGCCCGCATGCGCGCGTTGCTCCGGCGCAGCGGCGTGGCGGGCGACAAGGTGCTGGCCTGGCGGCATGTGAAGCTGGATCCCGGACGCCGCGAGGCCTTTGTCGACGAGGTGCCGACGCGCCTGTCCGAGCAGGAGTTCCGCACGCTGGAGATGCTGCTCAGGCATCCCGACCGGCTGGTGTCCACCGAAGAATTGCGTGCGCATCTCTACGGCGCCGGCCGGCCCGGCGAAAGCAATACGATCGCCGTGTTCATCCATGCCCTGCGGCGCAAGCTGGGCAAGGACGCCATCGAGAACGTGCACGGCCAAGGCTATCGCCTGGCCCGGGACGGCAGCTGATGCGCCGGGTCACGAATTCGATGCGCGCGCAGATTCTGCTGGGCATCTTCAGCGCGCTGCTGGTGTCGTGGCTGGTGCAGTTCGGTCTGTATTGGAACAGCCTGACGCGGACCGAGTCTGGGGCGCGCGATCATGAGCTGAGCGCGGTGGTCGACAGCGTTGCGTTCTTTCTGGCGATGGTGCCGGTGACGCAGGACATCACCCGCGACCTACCCGTCCCCGCCGTCCTGTTGCGCCAATCCATCGGCAAGACCGAGATCCAGGTCTGGGACCGCGTGACGAACCGGCTGGTGCTGGCGTCGACGGACGCGCCACGGACGCGGATGGCGCAGGTCAATTCCATCGGATTCTCGTGCGTCCTCTTCGGCGGCGACACCTGGCGCGTTTATGCGGGGCTGGACGAGACGGCACGCTTCGAGATCGTTGCCGCGACGCCGACGCGTGCGTTCTACGCGGGGCTTGCCGACCGCTTCGAGTTGGGCTCGATCATCACGCTGCTGATGTTTGCCGGAATCGGCAGCGTCACGATGTTCGTGGTCTGCCGTTCGACGCGCAAGCTTGGCCGCGCCGGCCGCGAGATTGCGCAGGCCAGCGTGACCGATGGCGTGACCGTCGACGAACGGACCGTGCCCGCCGAGGTGGGACCCTTGATACGCGCCATCAACGAGCGGCAGCGGCGGGTGCTGACGCTCGTCGAGAACGAGCGGCGATTCATCGGCGACGCCGCCCACGAGCTGCGCACGCCGTTGGCGGTGCTGGCCGTGTATGCGGACACGGCGTATCGGGTCAACGATCCCGTCAAAGCGAAGATGCTGATGCAGAAGATCGCCGAGACGACCCGCCGCAGCGCGCGCATCGTCGAGCAGCTGCTGGACCTGGCGCGCACCGACAGGAACGACATCGTGCTCGAGCCGGTGAATCTTGCTTCCGTCGTGGGCTTTGTCCTGCGGGACATGCAGGCGTCGTTCGTCCATCGCGGCCAGCAGCTCACCGTGGATGCCGTCCCGGGTCAGATTCTGGGCCAGGTCGATGCGCTGGGCATCCTGGTGCGCAACCTGCTGGACAACGCGGGCCGGTACAGCGGCGACGGCAGTTCGATCCGCGTGGCGGTGGAGCGGGCGGCCGACAGCGTCACGCTGGCGGTGTCGGACAACGGGCCGGGTATCGCGCGGCCGCTGCGTGAGCGCATCTTCGACCCCTTCTACCGCGGGCCGGACGCGCCAAGCCACGGCAGCGGATTGGGGCTGGCCCTGGTGGCAAGGATCGCCCGCTCCCACAATGCGCGCGTCACGTTGGAGGAAGGCGCAGGGGGGCGCGGCGTGTGCTTGAGCGTGACGTTTCCCTTGCCTGATGCTCCCGGCGCCGCCGCGGTGCGAGCTTGACGCGAGGCCCCGGAGGACAGACATGGAGCGGCCGGATTTCCGCCTTGGAGCAAGGCCACCGTTCGATGGCCTGCGGGCATATCTGCGGGCAGTGCAAAGCCGGGACGACCTGCATCGGATACGCCAGCTGGAACAGCGCAACGGCGGTTTGAAGCAGTCGATGGCGCAGCTGCCGATGGTGCGGTGTGAGCCGTGCAAAGCGCCGGACCGGGCCTGGTGGCAGCGTGTGCTGCGCGCTGACGCACTGCGCCCCGAGTGACGGCCTGACGGCGAACGCGACAAATTCAATCGGGCTTCGAACTCCGGACACCAAATGTCCCGATCGCATCCCAAACTGTCTTTTCCAAATACAAGAGGAGCGACAGTGACGCAATCGATTTCAAGCCTGGGTCCCGTTGAAACGCTGGTGCGGCCGGCGGTCTCGTTGGAGCGGTGGGGCGTAGCTGCCGGGGATCTGGCGGCGCTTTTGACGTGTCTTGCAGAGGCCATGCCCGGCATCGACTGGTTCACGGGGGAAGCGGCGCCGGCCGGCGCGCTGGCGCTGCATCAGTGGCAGGCCGGCGGCGATTCCGTGCAGCACGCCGCGGATGTTCACGTCGATCATTCGGTCCCACTCGTCCACCTTCAGTGCGTCCAGCGGCGAAAGCGGCATCACCCCGGCGTTGTTGACGATCACGTCGACGCGGCCGAAGCGCTGTTCGGCGAAGT
>DMTA01000486.1 GCA_003454835.1 Achromobacter sp.
TGCGCGCCCCCCCCCGGCAGAGCCGGCAACGGGCCGCGCATCGGCTATTCCGCCTTCCATCCTGAACCGCACCGGTCCCCCGCCGCGTCCCGCGCCGAAGGTCGAGGTCCAGGAAGAGGCGCCGCCGCCCATTCCGGTGGCCGAGGCTGTCAAGGATGCCAATCTGGAACAGCTGGCGGCGCAGGTCGTGGCGTGCGCGGCGTGCGGCCTGTGCAAGGGACGCCGTCACGCGGTGGTCGGGCAGGGCGCCCAGCCTACCCGTTGGCTCGTGGTGGGCGAAGCCCCAGGCGAACAGGAAGACCGCCAGGGTCAGCCTTTTGTGGGACGGTCCGGCCAGTTGCTGGACGCCATGCTGGCGGCGGTGGGCATGAGCCGCGAGCGCGACGTTTTCATCACCAACGTCATCAAGTGCCGTCCCCCGGGCAACCGCAATCCCAAGCCCGAGGAAATCGCGGCCTGCAGCCCGTACCTGATGCGGCAGATTGCATTGCTGAAACCCGAACGCATCCTGGTGCTGGGCCGGTTTGCGGCACAGACGCTGCTGGGCACCGACGCCACGATCGGCAACCTGCGCGGCCGCGTCCATCATCTGAAGACGGATGAGGGTGTGCAGATTCCGGTCATCGTGAGCTACCACCCCGCCTATCTGCTGCGCAGCCCGTCCGAGAAGGCGCGCGCCTGGCAGGACCTGAAGCTGGCCGCCCGAGAACTGTAGCGGAGCGCGGGCCCTTTAAGATCGGCCCAAAAGAACGGGTCAAATGAAAAACCGGGCATCTGCCCGGTTTTTTGTTGCCGCATCAAGCACTTGGCGCGTTTGCCTCAGTGCGTCGAATCCAGCGCGCGGCCGTGGCCTTCCTGGCCGATCTGGTCGTGCAGGTCGGGATTGGCCTGCATGTTGCGCTTGCTCCAGCGCATGAACACCACCATCAGCACGGCCACGACGGTGCCGAAGATGACGATGATGACGTTGATCGGCAGTTGCAGCCACAGCAGCAGCGTGTACATGGCCACCATGAGCAGGATGTTGAGCTGTTCGTTGAAGTTCTGCACGGCGATCGAATGGCCGGCCGACAGCAGCACGTGGCCGCGATGCTGGAGCAGGGCATTCATGGGCACCACGAAGAAACCGGCCAGGCCGCCCGTCAGCAGCAAGAGGAGATAGACGCTCCAGGGCTGATAGACCAGCGGCATCAGCAGCACGACGAGACCCATCATGGCCCCAACCGGCAGCACGGCGAGCGCGCGGCGCAGCGGAATGCGTCCGGCCAGGATCGACCCGACCACCGTGCCCAGCGCGGCCACGCCCATCAGCATGGACGCCTTGTCGAGCTGGTAGCCCAGATGGCTGCGGCCCCATTCGATGACGATGAGCTGCAGCGTGGCGCCCGCGCCCCAGAACAGCGTGGTGACGGCCAGCGAAATCTGGCCCAGCTTGTCCTTCCACAACACGCAGACGTAACCCCAGAAGGTGCGGATCAGGCGCACCGGGTTCTTCTGCTGGGGCGGATAGCGCACGTGCGTGCGGGGGATCATCAGGTTGCACAGCGCGGCCAGCAGGTACACGAAGGCGATGACCAGGATGGCGGCTTCGGCCGGCGTGTGGACCAGGCTGCCGATGAAAGAATGGCTGAGCAGGGCGGTGGACACCGAGGAGGAGATCAAGAGGCCGCCCAGGACCGTGCCCAGGATGATGGAGAAGACCGTCAGGCCCTCGATCCAGCTATTGCCCTTGACGAGCATGGTCGGCGGCAGCATTTCGGTCACGATGCCGTACTTGGCCGGGGAGTAGGCGGCGGCGCCGATGCCCACCACGCCGTAGGCCGCGCAGACCAGCCACGTTTGATATTCGGGGGCGACGCCGATGCTGGCGTACGAGAACATCAGCAGACAGCCCGCCACCTTCAGCGCATTGGTGGAGAACATCACGCGGCCCTTGGGGTAGGAATCCGCGATGGCGCCGACGAATGCGGCCAGCACGACATAGGCCAACGCGAACGACCATTTCATCATGGGCGCCAGCCAGTCAGGGCCGTGCAACTCCTGAATCAAGGCGATCGCTGCGATGAATAACGCGTTGTCCGCCAATGACGAGAAGGCCTGCGCCGCCATGACCAGATAGAAACCACGTTTCAAGAATGTCCCCGTTCTTCGGCCAGAGCCTGGCCAGTCCGCGTGAAAATTATGTGTCGTGCCAAAAAGTGTCAGGGAGTATAGCCGGAGCATTGCGGCCAGCCATTGCGCGTTTGCCCGCGGGTCGCCCGGCCCCAACGTCTGGGTTCAGACCGCCTGCGGTATCATACGACCCATATGAGAGCCGGCCCTTCTTGGGCCGGTTTGCAATCTGTGCGGCAGGTCCGTTAACGCCTTTCGTTCAACCCACCCCGTCGTCATCGTACTGTGCGCCTTACTCAGCTCAAACTCGCCGGCTTCAAGTCCTTCGTCGATCCCACCGTCATCCCCGTGCCCAGCCAGCTGGTCGGCGTGGTGGGGCCCAATGGCTGCGGAAAGTCGAACATCATCGACGCCGTGCGCTGGGTGCTTGGTGAGGCCAAGGCGTCGGAACTGCGCGGCGAGTCCATGCAGGACGTCATTTTCAACGGATCGGGCAATCGCAAGCCGGCTGCCCGGGCCTCGGTCGAAATGGTGTTCGACAACAGCGAGGGGCGCGCCGCCGGCCAGTGGAGCACCTACGCCGAAATCGCGGTGCGCCGGGTCCTGACCCGGGACGGCACCAGCAGCTATTTCGTCAACAACCAGCAGGTTCGCCGCCGCGACATCCACGACATCTTCCTGGGCACCGGCCTGGGCGCCCGTGGCTACGCCATCATCGGGCAGGGCATGATCAACCGCCTGATCGAAGCCCGCCCCGAAGAACTGCGGGTCTTCCTGGAAGAAGCGGCCGGCGTGTCGCGCTACAAGGAACGCCGCCGCGAGACCGAAAACCGCCTGTCCGACACGCGCGAGAACCTGACCCGCGTCGAAGACATCCTGCGCGAGTTGAACAGCCAGCTTGAAAAGCTGGAAGCCCAGGCCGAAGTGGCCACGCGTTACCGCGAACTTCAGGCCGACGGCGAAAAGAAGCAGCATTCGCTGTGGTTCCTGAAGGAAACCGGGGCGCGCGAAGAACGCGCCAAGAAGACGCAGGAAATGGCGCAGGCCCAGAACGAACTGGAAGCCGCCATTGCCGGGCTGCGTGCCGGCGAGGCCGCGCTGGAATCCCGGCGCCAGGCCCACTACGCCGCCAGCGACGCCGTCCATACCGCCCAGGGCGCCCTGTACGAGGCCAATGCCCAGGTCAGCCGCCTGGAAGCCGAGATCCGGCACGTCGTCGATTCCCGCAACCGCCTGCAGGCCCGGCGCGACCAGCTCCAGCAGCAGATCGCGGAATGGACCAGCCAGCGCGAACATTGCACCGAACAGATCGCCCAGGCCGAAGACGACCTGGCCGCCGCCGCCGCCCGCACCGG
>DMTA01000487.1 GCA_003454835.1 Achromobacter sp.
CGGCCAGCCCCGTGCTGACCGGCGTGCGGCTGGACGGGATGCCGCCGGGACCGCGCCTGTATGTCGAGATCGACCGGGTGCACGCGCGCGCTCTGGGGCTGCAGGTCGCGCAGGTCAACCAGGCGCTGACGCTGGCGTTCGGGTCGAACTACGTCAACGACTTCCTGCTCGACGGTTCGGTGCAGCGGGTGTTCATCCAGGCCGAGGCCGACCAGCGCATGCAGCCGCAGGACATTGCCGCCTTGCAGTTGCCGAACAACCGGGGCGAGATGGTGCCGTTCTCGGCGTTCTCGCGGATGCGCTGGATCGACGGGCCGCAGCAGCTGGAGCGTTACAACGGCTTTCCGTCCATCACGATCTCGGGCGAGGCCGCGGCCGGCCAGTCGAGTGGCGTGGCTTTGGCCGAAATGGAGGCCATTGCCGGACGTGTCCTGCCGCAAGGCATCACCTATGAATGGACCGGCACGGCATACGAGGAACGCCAGGCGGGCAATCAGGTGGCGCTGCTGCTGGGCCTGTCGCTGGTCGTGGTGTTCCTGCTGCTGTCGGCGCTGTACGAGAGCTGGTCGGTGCCGGTGTCGGTGCTGCTGATCCTGCCCTTCGGCATTCTGGGCGCGGCCGCGTTCACGCTGGGGCGGGGCATGTCGGCGGACATCTATTTCAATATCGGGCTGGTCACGATTATTGGCCTGGC
Organism: Achromobacter sp.; assembly: GCA_003454835.1. GTDB lineage: Bacteria > Pseudomonadota > Gammaproteobacteria > Burkholderiales > Burkholderiaceae_B > Achromobacter. Next base: position 695 of record DMTA01000487.1, read on the forward strand.
CGCCAAGAACGGCATCCTGATCGTGGAGTTCGCCCTGAAAGAGGAGCTGGAGGGACGCGACCGCAAGGAGGCGGTGGTAGATGCCGCCCGTCAACGCCTGCGCCCCATCATCATGACCAGCATCACCTTCGTGCTGGGCATGCTGCCGCTGGTGCTGGCGACTGGCGCGGGCGCCGCCAGCCGGCAGGCGGTAGGCACCAGCGTGATGGGCAGCATGCTGACTGCCACGCTGTTCGGCGTGTTCTTTACGCCGCTGTTCTACATGGTTGCGCGGCGCTGGTCGGGGCCGCGCAAGAATGCTGCCAAGCCGCCGTCCACGCCTGCTGCCAGTGTTCCGGCCAAGGCCGAAGAACGGGGAGAAAACCCATGAGGCCGGCGCGCATTGCCATCTTGGCGCTGATGGGCTGGGGGCTGGCCGCCTGCAATTTCGCGCCGGAGCACCGCCAACCGGAAGTCGCGACGCCTGCGGTGTTTCCCGGCGAAGTCCCGCCGGACGCGGTGGCGGCGCAGGACGTGACGTGGGAGCAATTCTTCGGCGATGCGCAACTCAAGCGCCTGATCGCGCGGTCGCTGGAACTGAACCAGGATCTGGCTGCGGCCACGGCCCGAATCGAGCAGGCGCGCGCCTTCTACCGCATCGAGCGCGCCAACCAATTGCCGCAACTGGACGCCGGCGCGGCCGCTTCGCGCAGCCAGCAGCCGCTGACCGTGCTGGACCCGGCGCTGGCGGGCTCGCGGCAGACGGTGCAGTTCAACCAGTTCAGCGCCCAGGTGATGGTCTCGTCCTTCGAGCTGGATTTCTGGGGGCGCATCCGCAACCTGACGGCCTCCGCGTTGCAGCAATACCTGGCGACCGTGGAAGGGCGGCGGGCATTCCGTCTGTCGCTGATTGCGAACGTGGCCTCGACCTATTACGACGCGCGGGCTGGCGAGGAAGGCATCGCGCTGGCGCAGCGCACGGTCGAAACCCGCAGCTATGCGCTGCGCGTCGCCAAGGACCGGCTGGACGCCGGCGTGACCTCGCTGGTCGACTTTGAGCAGTCGGCCATCCTGCTGACGCAGGCGCAGACCCAGCTTGCCGAGTGGCAGCGCGCCACGGCGGCGCACTGGAACCGGCTGTGGGTGCTGGTGGGCGAAGACCTGCAGCAGGAGATGACCGTTGGTCCGCCCATCGAGGCCGCCGGCCAGTTCGATGCGCTCAGTCCCGGCCTGCCGTCGTCGCTGCTGGTTGTCAGGCCGGACATCCGCCAGGCCGAGAACCGCTTGCGCAGCGCCAACGCCAATATCGGCGCGGCGCGCGCGGCACTGTTTCCGCGCATCGCGCTGACCGGTTCGTTCGGCTATGCCTCCACCGAGCTGTCGGATCTCTTTTCGTCGCCCAGCCAGATCTGGAACATCGGCGCGGGAATTGGGTGGCCGATCTTCGATTACGGGCAGCGGCGGGCAGCGGTGGATCTTGCCACGGCGCAGCGCGACGAGCTGGTCGCCAACTACCGCAAGACGGTACAGACGGCGTTCAGCGAAGTGGCCACCGCGTTGGAGAACCGCAAGCGCTTCCAGGAGCAGGTGACCGCGCAGGAAACGGCGATCCAGGCGCAGCGCCGCCTGGCCGAGACTGCCGAGCTGCGCTACATGAACGGCATCTCGATCTACCTGGAAGTCGTCGACGCGCGGCGCGGATTGTTCAATGCAGAGCAGCAGATGCTGACCCTGCGGGCGTCTCAGCTTCAGAACGGCGTGTCGTTGTATGTCGCGCTGGGGGGCGGGGATGAGCAGCCGGAGGTGGTGATGGCGGATGCGCCGCCGGCGGCGGGGTCGGCAGGGCCGCCTGCGGTAGGGGCGCCCGCTGCAGGTTCGCCCGCCGCGTCCATGCCAATTGCGCCGCCCACTGTGGGAGGCGCGCAGTGAACGCCGGCAAGCCGGTCAGCGCCGGCCCGCGTCCAGCCTGGCGCAGGCTGCGCAAAGCCGTGTTCATCCTTGCAGGCCTTGCCGTGCTGGTCGTCGTCACGTTGATGGGCGTGCGCCTCTACGACATCCAGCAGGGGCCGCCGCTGGCTGCCTGGCACACCTACGTGCCGCAAGAGCTGGACGCCGAACGCCTGGATCGCAGCACCTGGGACGATTACCTGGCGCACGAGGAACAGCTTTTCACGCTGGTCCGGCAGAACGTGGGCGACAAGCTGCTGCCGGAGGACAAGGTGGACAGCAACCGGTATTTCGCCGACGCCAAGGTGTATCCCGAGCATTTCGCGCACGACTGGAACCGGTCTTTCGTCCTGATGCCGCCCGGCGAACCGCAGGGCGTGGCGGTGCTGCTGCATGGTCTGACGGATTCGCCCTACAGCCTGCGCCATGTCGCCGCGCATTACCAATCCGTCGGCTATGTGGCGATCGCCATCCGGATGCCGGGCCACGGTACGGTGCCGGGCGGGCTGACGGACGCGCACTGGGAGGACTGGGCGGCGGCGACGCGCCTGGCGGTGCGTGAAGCGCGGCGCC
>DMTA01000034.1 GCA_003454835.1 Achromobacter sp.
AGCCCATGCTCGGCTCTACAGCAGTGCACAAGCCGATCCTGTAGAGCCGAGCCCACGCTCGGCTCCACAGTACTGCAGCAGGTCAGAACTTGTAACGCACGCCGAACATGTAGCGCGGGCCGGTCTGGGTGGCGTAGCGCAGCATGTTGGTGTGGCGCGAGTAGGTGCGCATGGTCTCGTCGGTCAGGTTGATCGCTTCCAGGCTCAAAGTCAGTTGCTCGCTCACCGCGTAGCTGATGTTCAGATCCAGTTGGCCATAGGCGGCGGTGTAGTTCGGGTTCGGGCCCTGGCCACCGATGCCGTTGAGGAACTTGTCGCGCCAGTTGTAGGCCGCACGGATCTGCCACGCGTTCTTGTCGTAAAACGCCACCACGTTGGCCGAGTCGCTCAGGCCGATCATCGGGTACTGGTCACCCAGGCTGAGATTGTCGAAGGTCAGCCCGGACTTCACCTTGGTGTAGTTGGCCGCCACGCCGAAACCGGACTGGCCGAACAGGTGCTGTACCGCCACCTCCCAGCCGTCAAGATGGTCCGAGCGCTGGTTGGCCGGCAGAGTGATGTCGAACCCGGCAATCGGGTCGCCAGGCTGGCCGACGATACTGCCGGTCTGCTGGCCGGCCGAGTTGACGCCCGTGGAGGTCACGCCCGGATCGCCAGCGTGGTTGGTGAAGATGTAGTTCCGGATGCATACCGTGTCCGTGGTCACGCAGCCTGATGCCAGCGCCTCGTTCCAGTAGGCGCCACCGACCGGCGTATGCAGGCTGCCGGCGTCTTCGCGTGCGATGGTGTTGCTGATGAAGTTCTTGATGTTCTTGCGGAAGAAGCCCACCGACGCGTAGCTGGCCTCGCCGTAGTACCACTCCAGCGACAGATCGAAGTTGTCTGACAGCAACGGCTCCAGCGCCGGATTGCCGCGCGAGCCGGTGCCGCCCTGGGTACGCACGATGTTGTCCAGGCGCTGGCCGCTTTCAATCTGGGTCCAGCCTGGGCGACCGAGGCTGCGGCTGTAGCTGCCGCGCAGAGCCAGCGACTCGCTGAAGTCCAGCTTCAGGTCGAGGTTGGGCAGCAGATAGTCGTACTTGCCTTTGCCGCCAACGAATGCGCCTTCGTCGGCATAGGTGATGTTGAATTCGTTGAGCGAGTTCCAGCTGATCGAGGTCGGCACCCTGACCAGCGCCAGCGATTCAACCTCGGTCTCCTCGTAGCGCACGCCGGCGGCGATGTGCAGCGGCGTGTTCCAATCGAACGTGGTGCGGTACTGCAGATAGGCGCTCTTGGAGGTCTCCTTCGTGCGGATATCCTCGGAGTACTCGGTCGGGGCCAGATAGCACGTGGGACAGGCTGGCTCCACTCCATTGGCGACCTGGGCTGCGCGGTCGCGCAGGCGGTCGAAGTCGAACACCAGGAACTGACCGGTCAGGCGGGGATCGTTGTGGCCGGAGAACGCCTTGAAGTACTTGCCCATGTCATCGGCGTACCAGATGCTGTCGTCGTAGTCTGCCGGTGTACCCACGCCGCCCCAGCTGTCGCGCTGTTCGATGGCGGCCGCCGAGCGGTTGTCGACCTGGGTGTGGCCCACACCGAAATCCAGTGCCGAGTAGTCGGCAAAACGGAACACGCCCTTTGCCTGGAACTGCTCCACCTCCGACTTGTTGTAGCTGTTCTGGAACACCGAACCGGTCACCAGGGCGTCCGATGCCTGCACGCCACCGGGTGGAAGGGCGATGTTGATGATGGGCAGCTCGCCGCTGTAATCGACGGTGGTCTTGCCGCGCACGTAGGCAGCTACGCCCAGCACACCGGCGGAGCCATAGGGGCCATCCGGCTGGGATTCAGCACTGGCACGGTGGTAGTCGAATGACAGGTCGAGCGCGTCGTTGATCTCCCAGTCCACGTTGAAACCCACCGCTTCCATGCTGTTCTTCGTGGCCAGCTTCATGCCACCCATGGCAACATCGCCGTTGACCACGTCTTCGCTGTAGACGATCGGCGCAGCCACGGGGCCGTTGGTCCAAGTGCTGTCACCTGGGCCGTAGTTGAACCACACCGAAAGTTCGCTGCGCTGCTGCTGCACCTTGTTCTCCACGTAGGTGTAATCCAGCGTGGTGGTGACGTTGTCTACCGGCTTCCACTGCAACGTGGCCTGCCCGTTGGTGCGCTGGCGCTGCACCGCGTTGACGTTGTAGGCGGTGTTCTGCGGCCGGCCATAGATGTCGTTCGGACCCGGCCGGTTGCTGATGCGGTCCGAGTACCCCTGGCCCGGTTGCGGCAAGGCACGCCAGTCGGAAGTGTCATCGCCGCGCAGGGTGGCCCAGCCTTCGGCCACAGTGGCCTGGTTGAATCCCGAGTCACGCTCCTGGTGGCTGCCACTGAGGGCTATGCCGAAGCGGCCATCGGCATAGGTCTGGCTGAAGATGCCCGACAGCTCACCGGTGACGTTGGAGCCCTGCATCGTGCGTGGCACATTGTCGTTGGAGGTGTCGTGCACCGCCTTCATGCCCAGGCTGATGACCGGTGCCGCCTCCAGTGGGCGCATCGTCCTGATGTTGATCGTTGCACCAATACCGCCGGTCGGGTTGTCGGCGCGGGTGGTCTTGTAAACCTCCACCGCCGAGATCGATTCGGAGGCGATGTTGGCGAAGTCGAACGAGCGCGAGCCGCTCAAACCACCGCCACCGTTGCCGAGATTGGACGCCGGCATCTGCCGGCCGTTCAACAGCACCAGGTTGTAGTCGGGGCCGATGCCGCGCACGGTCACCTTCGAGCCTTCGCCGCTTGAAGTGCGGTCGATCGACACGCCGCTGATGCGCTGCAGCGATTCGGCGAGGTTG
>DMTA01000121.1 GCA_003454835.1 Achromobacter sp.
GGCTGCTGCGCTGCTGGTCGCTGCCTCTCCGGCTGCCGCAACCTCTGCCCCCGTCTCGCCCTCAGTCAACGTGGCCGCGTCAGCCGGCAGCGCCGCTGCACGGGTTGCGCCGCCCGACGCCGCAGCGGTCATCTACGCCATCCATCAAGTGGACAGCAAGGGCGAACCGTCCGCCAACGTCGCCAACGGCAGCATCGCCACCTACTGGTTCGGGCATGCGTTCGAACTGGAAGGCACGCCCTACTACACCGGCTTCATCTGGGAAACCGCGGAACGCTACGGCAAGCCGGGCGAGGACGACGTCGGCCCCATGACGACCGTGAATCTGGCCGAAGCCACCTTCATCCGCGAACCGGCAGCCCCGGACAGTCCCTGGAAATTCCGTGGGATGGAACCGACCATCGGCGAGTTCGGCGCGTACGAGAGGCCGCCGGAAGTGGACACGCAGCGCAAGCCGCTGGAATACCGCACGGCATCGGGCAAGTTGATGCTCGCAGTGCCCACCGAAACCTTCGAGAACGGCATCACGATCAGCGGCTACACCTTGCTCGTCTTTACGCCCCCGGAAAAGCGCCAGGACGAAACGGGCAATGTGTGGGCCTACGTGGGCAACGTGATCGCCGGCGAGGACAATGGCCCGGCCTGTGCGGATGGCGACGTCATGCCGTGTACGCGCAGCGAAGGCGAACTGGTCTTCAGCGCCACCGCCACCGCCGACCTGCCGCGTGTGACGGTGCAGTTCACGGGCAACACGATCTCGGGTCCCGGCAAGACACGCAAGCTGGGCGCCGGCGACGCCGTCATCTACGCCTTCGACGCCAAGCGCAAGCAATACGTCGCGCAATAGCACACACCACCGCCATGCCGAAGCAACGGGGCCGCTCAGGCCACCACGGCTTGCACCTCTGACCCGGCGACCACCAGCCGATTGCCGCCCAGCGATTTGGCGCGGTAGAGCGCCTGGTCTGCAATGGCCAGCGCGTCCATGATGCTGGGCGTATCGCCGTCGAAACGCGCGAGCCCGATGCTGACCGTTGCGTCAATGCCGATGTTGTCCATCCGATTCGACACGGTCACGGCAAAGCGCTCGGCCATCGCCTTGCCCAGCGTGTGTGCGCCCTTCGCATCGTCACCCCAGAGCAGCGCGGCGAATTCCTCGCCGCCGATGCGCGCAAGTATGGTGTCGTGGCCCAGCACCTCGCGCGCGGTTTCGGCGAAAGACTTGAGCACCTGATCGCCCGCCGCGTGTCCATAGCGGTCATTGACGGACTTGAAGTGATCCAGGTCGAACGCCAGCACCGACACCTCGCCGCGCCCTTCCTTGCCGTTCAGGATGCGCGCGCCCTGCTCGAAGAACCAGCGCCGATTGCCCAGGCGGGTCAAGTAGTCGGTCTGCGATTCGAGCAGCAACTGGCGGTGCGTTTCGTCGCGGATGAGCTTGAGCAGCGTCATCGGCAGCACCACGGAATACAGCACGCCCTCGTAGATGGTGAGCTTGCCGGCCAGCGCCAGGACGGGTTGCGAGGCGATCCAGGGCAGGATGAAGGCCCGGCTGGCATAAAGGGCGGTATGCACCCCCGCAACGGCCATGACGATGTAGCGTGAGCGCCGCGGCTTGAGCGCCTGGCATCGGTACACCTCCCAGGCCGTCAATCCACTGACCAGCGCAATTGGCACCGAGCTGACGTAGGTCCACATCACGTCCAGCCAACGCACGCCCCCGATCATCCAGGTCAGCCCCATGCCGATCAGCACGCAGAGCGACGTGCGCACGTAGCCCCGTCCGCTCAATGCGGCGACGCCGTTGAGCACGAGCAGATACCCGCCCAGGATGACGAGATTGCTGAGGGCCGCGCCGCTGACGCCGGGAAGGTCGCGACGATACAAGGCCGCCGCGCAGCCGAGGGCCAGCGTGGCAAAGCCTGAAGCCAGGATGCGTAATTCCTTGCTGCGTGTGGGGTTGGCCCGCTGTTCCCAGAACATGAGGCCGGCGCTGACTAGCAGTGTTCCGACTGCCAGCAGGTACAGAGTGAGAAGATCGACGTACATCTCGAAAGTCAGGAGATTTCGCCGAAAACGCGCGGCGGCTGCGGGATTTTACGGTGAAAACGCGCCATTTCACCTTTTCCGGATGCGCTTTTGCGTCAGGCCGGGCGGCGCCCGAACGCGCACCATCCGGCCCCAAAAATTTGTCCCCGTGGACAGATCATTTGCTGATCCGGCCCCCACACCGATCAACGTCCAATCGCTGGAACTTGCGCGGGCATCAACCAGCGTGGGCCACGCCGCGCAATCAACCCCGCCGCGCCGCCTCGATCGTCGCGATGTCGATCTTCTGCATCGTCATCATGGCCTCGAACGCACGCTTGGCCGCCGCCTGATCAAGGTCCGTGACCGCCGCCAGCAGCGCCCGCGGCGTGATCTGCCAAGACAGTCCCCATTTATCCTTGCACCAGCCGCAATCGCTCTCCTGGCCGCCATTGGACACGATCGCGTCCCATAGCCGGTCGGTCTCGGCCTGATCGTCGGTGGCGACCTGAAAGGAAAACGATTCGTTGTGCTGAAAGGCGTCGCCGCCATTGAGCCCGACACAGGGGATGCCCATGACGGTGAAATCGACCATCAGGATGTCGCCCTGCTGGCCCGAGGGATAATCGCCGGGCGCGCGGTGGACTGTGCCCACCTTGCTGTCCGGAAACGTCTTTGCATAAAAGGTCGCCGCTTCCAGGGCGTCGCCGTCGTACCACAGGCAAACGGTGTTTTTGCTGGCCATCGTGCTTCTCCTTGGCAGGAAAGTGATGCGCTCAAACTGTGCTGCAATGCGCGACGTTCAAGCATAGACCACGCTGCGGCCGCAGAAAACCGGGCGCGCATCGCGGTCATGCTGGCTCCGTTTCAAACGGCAATGCGCCCGTCGATGCAGGTCACGGACTGCCCGCCCACGCGAATGGCGCCGCCCGCATCGAACGAGATGCTCAACCTGCCCGACCGCCCGACCACGGCGCCCTGCGTGCTGAGATATTCCGTGCCGAACTGCGGCACCTGCCCAGCATCGCGGATGAACGCGGCCACCGAGCCGTTGCCGCTGCCGCACACCGGGTCTTCGTTAGCGCCCAGGCTGGGCGCGAAGGCCCGGACCTCGATGGCCGCTTCCGCGCCTTCGCCATAGGCGCCGTACACGACGATGCCCGCGGCATTGTTGCGCCGGTCGAAGTCGGCCATGCGCGCAAAGTCCGGCCCCAGCGTCAGCACCGCCTGCGCGCTGGGCAATTGCGCAATCGTCCACACCGGGCCCACGTTGACCAGCTTGGGCGCAGGATCGTGCAGCACCGCCGAGCCCAGAATCGCTTCCATTTCGTCGACCAGATCCGCGCCAAGCGCGGTCAGGCTGGGTTCAGGCAGCGTGAAGGCAATGAGCGGGCTGCCGCCGGGCGCGTCGGTAACCGACAGTTCAATCAGACCGGCCGCACATTCTTGCACCAGCCTGCCGTCACGTGCCGCGACGATGCCGGCTTCGAGCAGCGCATGAGCAGTACCCAGCGTGGGATGCCCCGCAAAGGGCAGCTCCGCCTGCGGCGTGAAGATGCGCACCAGGTAGTCGGCGCCGGGGTGGGTCGCCGGCAGCACGAAGGTGGTCTCCGACAGATTCGTCCAGTTGGCGATGCGCCGCATCTGCTCGTCCGACAATCCCTGCCCTTGCAGCACCACCGCGACGGGATTGCCGCGATAGGGTTCGCTCGTGAACACATCAACCTGCTTGAATGGCACGCTCATGTTCCGCTCCCTTATTCAATGTCCGGATGCCTGTCGGCCAGCCGTTGGCGGCGCTCGCGCAGCGCCTCGAGTTTTTCCTCCAGCGCCGCGATCTCGGCATCGACGTCCTGCACGCTCTGCTCGATGTGCTCGTACGCCTGTTGCAACAGCACCTTGGCCTCCTTGCGGCTGGAGGCCGTGGGCGTTTCGCCGCGCAGCGGACGGTTGGCCGTTTCGGGCAAGAAGAACGACGTGATCAGTCCAATGACCGACGCCACCATCAGGTAGTACGCGGGCATCATCAGGTTGTCGGTCTCTTCAACCAGCCACGCAGCGACCGTCGGCGTCAGGCCGGCAAAGATGATGGCCACGTTGAACGAACTGGCCAGCGCGCTGTAGCGGATGCGCGTGGGAAACAGCGCGGGCAGAGTAGACGCCATGATGCCGATCAGGCAGTTCAGGAACACGGCGATCAGCAACAGCCCCAGAAAGATAAGCGCCGTGTTGTCACTGCCGATGAGATAGAACGACGGGATCGCCGCGACCAGCAGGCCCAGGCTGCCTGCAAGCAAGAACGGCTTGCGGCCGATCTTGTCGCTGATGAAACCCACCACGGGCTGTACGAACAGCATGCCCACCATGACGACGACGATGATGAGCACGCCATGCCCTTCGGTGTAGCCCAGACTGCCCGACAGATACGTGGGCATGTAGGTCAGCAGCATGTAGTAGGTGACGTTGGTCACCAGCACCATGCCGATGCTGACCAGCAAGGCACGACGGTACTTGCTGAAGATCTCGCGGAACGACACCGACGGCTTTTCCTGCACGGCGTCGCGGTCTTCCTTTTCCATCCGTTCAAGTTGCTGCGTGAAGGCCGGCGTTTCCTCGGCCGCATGGCGCAAATACAGGCCCAACAGGCCCAGCGGTCCGGCCACGAAGAACGGAATTCGCCAGCCCCAGTCAAGGAACGTCTGCTCGCCCAGCATGGTCTGCAGCAGCACGACCATGCCCGCGCCAACGACGAATCCGGCGATCGAGCCGAAATCCAGCCAGCTTCCCAGGAAGCCGCGCTGCCTGTCGGGCGCGTACTCGGCTACGAATACGGCCGCGCCGGTGTATTCGCCGCCCACGGAAAAGCCCTGCGCCAGTTTGCATGCCAGCAGCAGAATCGGCGCCCAGATGCCGATTGTGGCGTACGCGGGAATCAGGCCGATGCAGAACGTGCTGATGGCCATGATGATGATGGTGAGCGACAACACTTTCTGTCGCCCGAAGCGGTCGCCCATGATGCCGAAGAACACGCCACCCAGCGGCCGCACGAGGAAAGGCACGGAAAACGTGCCCAACGCGGCGATCGTCTGAACGGCCGGCGAGGCATCGGGAAAGAACACCTTGCCCAGCGCGAAGGCAACAAAGCCGTAGACGCCGAAGTCAAACCATTCCATCGCATTGCCAAGCGCTGCGGCTGTCACGGCCTTCTTGAGCTTGGTGTTGTCGATGACGGTGATGTCGCCGATCTCCAGCGGACGGATCTCTTGCGACGACGAGGGGGTTTCTGCCATGGTGCGACATCCATAAAACACGACATGCCGATTATGGACCCGATTTTTGCCACGGTCATCGCCCCTGGCATTGCGGGAGTGGCGGGCGCGCGCCGATAATGCCCCACCCACCCGACGCTCGCCGGAGCCCCCAATGACCGATACCCACCAGCCACCACTGATCTATCTTGAAGACCTGTCCGTCGGAGACGTCTTCGTCAGCAAGACCCACCCCCTGGACGCGGCGCAGATCATTGCCTTTGCCTCGCAGTTCGACCCGCAGCCCTTCCACCTGGATCCGGACGCGGCGCGCGAAACGCTGTTCCAGGGCTTGGCGGCAAGCGGCTGGCATACGGCGGCGCTGACCATGAAGCTGCTGGTCGAAAGCTTTCCCGTGGCGCGCGGCGTCATCGGCGCCGGCGCCGAAGTAGTCTGGCCGCAGCCCACCCGCCCCGACGACGTGGTCAAGGTGACGAGCACGGTGCTGAGCATCACCCCGTCCCGCTCCAAGCCCGATCGCGCCATCGTGGTCGTGGAATCCGTCACGTCGAACCAGCGCGATGAAGCACTGCAGAAGCTGACCAGCAAGGTTGTTGTGTTCCGGCGGTCATAAGCTGGTCATGGCCGGTCGTGTGCCGCCCATGAGCTGGCTGTGCGTTTGTCATGAACCGGTCATGACTTCGCGCCAAGTCTGGTCGACGGCCAGCCGCCCTCTTTACGCCGCCGCGCCCTCCGGCAGTTTGGCGATGACCTTGATCTCGAACTGGAATCCATAGAGCCAGGTCACGCCCACCGCCGTGATGTTCGGAAACGGCGCCTCGCCCCAGAACTCGGGCACCACTTCCCACATGGTCTCGAACTGCGCTTGCGGATCGACCATGAACACGGTCACGTCGACCACATCGTCGAACGACGCGCCCGCCGCGTGCAGGATGGCGTTCAGATTCTGGAATGCCAATCGCACCTGCTGACGCAGATCGGGCTCGGGCGAACCGTCGTCGCGGCTGCCGACCTGGCCGGACACGAATAGAAAGCCGTTGGAACGCACGGCCGGCGAGTAACGGTTGCGCTCATAGAGCGCGTGGCGATTTGGCGGAAAAACGACGTCGCGGTTGTTCATGGGACTCTCCAAGTGATCGGGCTTCTGACCGCCCGCGTTGACATAGGCAAACTGTAAAAGCGCGCGCCACGCGGATAAACGGCCAACCTCATCCATCACTATTTGTAGAATCCAAACAATCTCCCTATCCACCGGAGCACTTATGGACCGATTTGACGCAATGACCGCGTTTGCGCGCGTGGTGGAGACCGGCAGCTTCACCAAGGCGGCCGAAACGCTGCACATGAGCAAGACCAGCGTCACGCAACTTGTGCAGCAGCTCGAAGCGCGGCTGCGCGTGCGTCTGTTGAACCGCACCACGCGCAAGGTAAACGTCACGGCCGACGGCGCGGCGTACTACGAGCGCGTCATCAAGCTGCTGGCCGACATGGACGACGCCGAAACCAGCTTGTCCAGCGCCGCTGAAGCGCCGCGCGGCCGCCTGCGCGTGGACGTACCCAGCCCGCTGGCGCGCATGGTGCTGGTGCCGGCCCTGCCCGCCTTCCATGCGCGCTATCCCGACATCCAGCTCGACATGGGCGTCAGTGACCGCATCGTCGACCTGATCGGCGAAAACGTTGACTGCGTGGTGCGCGGCGGCGAGCTGACCGACCAATCCCTGATGGCCCGCCGCGTCGGCGACCTGCGATTGGGCGTCTATGCCGCGCCCTCGTACCTGAAGCTGGCCGGCAAGCCCGCGCATCCGCGCGAGCTTGAGGACACGCACCATCGCATCGTCGGTTTTCTGTGGCAGCGCACGGGCCGCGCACTGCCCTACGCCATGCGCCGCGGCAACGAAGTCGTCAACGTGCACGGCCGCTATGTGCTGGCCGTGGACGACGGCAATGCGTACCTGGCAGCCGGTCTGGCCGGCATGGGCGTGATGTGGCTGCCGGATTACATGTCCGCGCCACATCTTGCGCAAGGCGAACTGGTTCCGGTCTTCGAGGACTGGCGGATGGACCCGATGCCGATGTACGTGGCGTTTCCGCCCAACCGCCACGTCAGCGCCAAACTGCGCGCCTTTATTGACTGGATCATCGAACTGGTGGGCGCGTATTCGCCTGCGGCGGGAAAATAGCGCCGTAATCCGCGCCCGCCTAGTCTTTGGCAAGCTCTCCCGCCAGTTCCAGCGCCCGCCCCAGGAACACCGACGCATCATCCTTGCGGTAGCTGACAATCACGGGCGACACGAACGCGTCGGCTTCGATCCGCACATGGGCCACGTCCTGGCGTTGCAGGCGCTGCACGGACGCGGGCACCACCGTGACGCCCAGGCCCGCCGCAACCAGCCCGATGGCGGTCTGCAATTCGTTGGCTTCTTGCGCCACCTGCAGCGAATGGCCAGCGGCGCGGAACAGGCCCAACACGTGATCCGCATAGTTGGGCCGCGGCCGCGCCGGATACAGGACGAAGGGCTCGCGCGCCAGCCGGTCCACCGAGACGCTGCCCTGGCCCGCCAGCGGGTGATGCAGCGGCACGGCGGCCATCAAGGGTTCGGTCATCAGCACGCGCCGCTCGATCGCCGGATCGTCCAGCAGGATGCGGCCGATGCCCAGGTCGATGCGGCCTGCCTTCAGCGCTTCGAGCTGCGGCAAGGTGTTCATTTCCATCAGGCCCACTTCGACCCGTTCGTCCGCGCTGCGCAGCAGCCGGATCAGTTCCGGCACGAAGCCGTACAACGTGGACGGCACGAAGCCGATGCCGAACCAGCGCCGCTCCGTTTGACCCAACCGGCGCGTGCCTTCCAGCACTTCGTCCAGCCGCGCGGTCAACAGGCGAGATTGCTCGAGCAGAAAGCGGCCCGCCTCGGTCAGGCGTAGGGCGCGCGTGGTGCGCTCGAACAGCAGCACGCCCAATTCCTCCTCCAGTTGTTTGATCTGGCGGCTCAGCGGCGGCTGCGCGATGTGCAGCCGCGCGGCCGCCTGCGTGAAACTGCCGGCCTCGGCCACGGCCTGGAAATAGCGCAAGTGCCTGAGTTCCATGACGATTAAGACCCTGAAGGTATCAATTGAAACCCATATAGTCTTGGACGCCCTGGAAAAAGGCAAGCGATACTGCCTCCATCAGTCGAGCGCGGTCGGCCAGAGTATGAATCGGGTCCGCATCGCCGCCAATAATTCAAGACATACGGAGACTCCATGCGCCTGCGCCCCGCCCTCAAACCCTTCGCCCGCGCCTTGCTTGCCGCGTCATTACTGGCTGGCGCGGCGGCGGCGCATGCCGATGCCTATCCCGACCACCCGGTGAAATGGATCGTTCCCTTCCCGCCCGGCGGCGCCATGGACAGCATCGCGCGCACGCTGGGCGAATCCATGGGCAAACAGCTCAACACGTCGTTCATCGTAGAGAACCGCGCGGGTGCGGGCGGCAATATCGGCGCGGCGGCCGTGGCGCGCGCCAAGCCGGACGGCTACACCATCCTGATCGTGGCCAACGGCATGGCCGTGAATCCCGCGCTGTACCAGGACCTGAATTACGACCCCATCAAGGACTTCGCGCCGATCTCGCTGTTGGCCGTGGTGCCGAACGTGCTGGTCACCAATCCTGCACGCACCGGCGCGACGAACGTGCAGGACGTGATCGCCAAGGCAAAGGCGCAGCCCAAGCACTACACATACGCCTCCGCCGGCGTCGGCACGTCGATCCATCTGGCCGGTGAAATGTTCGTATCGATGACGGGCGTAGACATGCTGCACGTGCCGTACAAGGGCAGCGGCCCTGCGGTCGCGGACCTGTTGGGCGGGCAGGTTGACTACATGTTCGACAGCATCACGTCCGCCAAGCCCCACATCGCCACCGGCAAGCTGCGCGCATTGGGCGTCACCACCACCAAACGCTCGGCAGCCCTGCCCGACGTGCCGACGCTACAGGAAGCGGGTGTGCCCGGCTATGAGCTGATGCCTTGGTTCGCCGCCTTCGCGCCGGCGGGCACGCCACCGGGTGTGGTTGCCAAGCTGAACGATGCCATGCGCGCCGCGTTGGCAGATCCCAAGGTGAAGGCGACGCTCGATTCGATCGGAGCCGAGTCCATCGGCAGCACGCCGGACGCACTGCGCGACCACTTGGCCAAGGAAACGGCGCAGTGGAAAGACCTGGTCAAGGAACGCGGCATCAAGATCAACTGATCGGCCGCGCTGCGCTCGCCTGGGGTATCGTTGGTCCATCCACCTCCCAGCGAAGGAAGTCATCATGGCCCTGAAACACGCGGATCCCGGACAGGTCATCGATCTGAAGCCCTATGGCGCGGCGCTCGCGCAGAAGCAGTCGATCGCGCTTTTCAAGTCCGAGGATCTGGAGGTCATGCGCCTTGTGCTCCTGGCGGGCAAGACAATGCCCTCGCATGACGTCGAGGGCGAGATCACCCTGCAATGCCTGGAGGGCAGCGTGGAGGTTTCCGCTGGCGGCGCCACGCATATCCTGGACGCCGGCCGCCTGATGTACCTGCCGGGCCGCGCGCCGCATTCGCTATTTGCGCTGGAGAACGCATCGGTGCTGGTGACCGTCGCCTTGAAGCGCGCATAACGCCAACCGCCACGGGCGCCTTGCAGTGCGCCTTCCGTGGCGCCTACTTCCCCCCGCGCGGTTGCGACCGGCCAGCCTAGTTGCGCGCACGCCCCTCAACCGCCTTGCGCAGCACGCTGATGAAGGCCTCGTTGAATGCGGGAATATCGTCAGGTTTGCGGCTCGACACCAAGACGCCGTCGACGACGGTCTCCTCATCGACCCACTCAACGCCTGCATTGCGCAGGTCGTCCTGCAGCGATGGCCAACTTGTCATCCTGCGACCCTTGACCACGCCGGCGGATATCAGCAGCCAGGCCCCGTGGCAGATGACCGCAACCGGCTTGCCCGCGTCAACGCACGCGCGCACAAGCTCCTGCGCCTTGGGCTGCATGCGAATTTCATCGGCATTGACCACGCCGCCCGGCAACAGCAAGGCGTCAAAGACGTCCGGCTCGGTTGCCGCCTGCAGAAAGGTCAGATCCACCGGAAACCGGTCGCCCGGTTTGTCGTGATGAAAGCCCTGGATCGGGTCGGTGCGGGCAGACACCAGCACCGTGCGCGCGCCCTCCTCGTGCAGACGGTGGCGAGGACCGGTGAGCTCAACCTGCTCGAACCCATCGACGGCCAGAATGGCGATGTTGACGTCTTGAAGTGTTGCCATGATTGCTCCTGTTGCGTGGTCTCCTGCGCGACGCAACGCGCCGCGCGGGAGGCCTAATTAAGACTTACCGGGGTTGCGCCGCAGCGACGGGTTTTGGCGGCTGTGAGGGTTGCGCCGATTGCGCCGGAGTGACTCGCCAGATCGTGTTCGACAGGTCGTCGGCCACGATAAGCGCGCCCTTCGGATCCACCGTCACGCCAACCGGACGGCCCCGCGTCGTGCCGTCGCTGTCGCGAAAGCCCGCGACAAAGTCCACGGGCGGGCCTGAAGGCCGGCCATCCGCAAACGGCACGAAGACCACCTTGTAGCCGACCGGATCCTTGCGGTTCCAGCTTCCGTGCTCGCCGACGAAGACGCCATTGGCAAAACGATCCCCCATCGAAGCGTCCGAGAAATCGACGCCCAACGCCGCGACGTGCGAGCCCAGGCTGTAATCCGGCGCGATGGCCGACGCGACCTTGGCAGGATCCTGCGGCCGGACGCGATCGTCCACGTTTTTGCCCCAGTAGCTGTAGGGCCAGCCGTAGAAGGCGCCTTCCTTCACCGTGGTCAGGTAGTCGGGCACCAGGTCAGGGCCAAGTTCATCCCGTTCGTTGACCACGGCCCACAGTTGGCCAGTATCGGGCTGGATAGTGAGCGCGGTGGGATTGCGCAAGCCAGTGGCGTACGTCTTGTATTCGCCCGTGCTGGCATTCACGCGCCAGATCCGCGCGCGATCGACTTCAGCCGTCATGCCGCGTTCGGTGATGTTGCTGTTCGAGCCGATGCCGATGTACAGGTATTGCCCGTCCGCGCTGGCGGTCAGCGCCTTGGTCCAGTGATGGTTGATCTCAGACGGCAGCGGCGTGACGACTTCAGGGGGGCCGCTCGCCTTGGTCTGCCCCGGCTGATACTCGAACCGCACCAGCGCGTCCTGATTGGCGACATAAAGCTGGTTCCCGATCAGCGCCAGACCGTACGGC
Source organism: Achromobacter sp. (assembly GCA_003454835.1). Lineage (GTDB taxonomy): Bacteria > Pseudomonadota > Gammaproteobacteria > Burkholderiales > Burkholderiaceae_B > Achromobacter. Next base: position 11,527 of record DMTA01000121.1, read on the forward strand.
GCGTTAAGGTTCTCGGCAAAAACGGAGGCCTCGTAGGTGCCATCGCCTTCCGGATCGCGCAACAGCGTCAACCGGTTGCCGCCCTTGACCGGGCTGGTGCCGCGGGCCTTGATGACGGCCGCGATCACATCCTTGGGCTTGAGGTCCGGCGCGCTGCCGCCACGGCCCTCGGCCACGAGGATGTCGCCGTTGGGCAGCACGAGCGTCTGCCGGGGAATCTTGAGATCCGTGGCGATGGCCGAGATCTTGTAGCCCTCGGGCACGGTCGGCACCTTGTCGCCCCACGGGGCAGGCTTGGCAATGACCATGTCGGGCAGCAGGCCGCGTTCGGGCTTGGGCAGATCAGGCGAAGGTCCATATTGGCCTCCGGCCTGCGCGCTGCACACCCCTGCCATCACCAGCAGCGGAAGTCCGGCAATCAGTCGTAAGTGATTCATAGCGGCCCCCTGATGTGCGGCGTGCGAAAGCCCAGCCAGAGCGCCAGAAGCGCCAGCACGGCGCCGACTGCAGACAGAATCAATGCGGTGGGCATGCTTGCCCAAGCGTCGCGGGCGTGCAGAAACGCATTGAACAGGCCGACCAGCCACGCCGCCAGCAGCACCACGGCATAGGGAACGATCCCGCGTGCGCGCTGCGTGGCCCTGAACAGGTCCACGATGGCAAACAGCAGCGCAATCGCGCCGAACAGCAGGCCTCCGACCAATAGCCAAGAGGCGAAATTGTTCCATTGGATGTGGAAAGTCTGCGCATAGGCAGCATCCGCGATTGCCGCGCCGAGAAACAAGGGGAACATCCCCGCCAGGAATACCGCCGGTATGGGGCGCACGGTAAGGGCGTACCGATTTTCGATGAGTTGGGTCACTGGATCGCCTCGTGAGTTGCGGGCCCGAGCAGATGCCCGAGACGCGCAGCGCAGCAAGTCGTGTTCCTATGGCCGTGCCCAGGCGAGCGAGGTTCGGCTCAACGCGTGGCGATCTGCGCCGGTGTGTCGGGGCGCCAGCCGCCGCCCAGCGCCTTGTATGCAGCCACCGCTGCGCGAGCCGTTTCCGCTTGGGCCTGCGCCCGGGCGTCCGAAGCCTGCAACAGCGACGCGTCCGCATACAACACGTCGAGCAGACTGGCGGCGCCGCGCTTGTAGGCCGCGAACGACGACGCTCGCGCCTGCGTCAGTGCGTCTTCGCCGCGGGTCAGCACCGCCGACTGTTCGGCACGGTGGATCAGTGCGGAAAATGCGTTCTCGACATCTTCCGTGGCATGCAGGACCGCCAGTCGATACGCCGCCAGCGCCTCGGCCTCCTGGCCCTTTGCCCCTTCGATCTGCGCATTGATGCGGCCAAAGTCGAACAGCCGCCAGCTCAGTCCCAGCACGCCTGCGGACTGGCTCGCGCCGGCGGAGAACAGATTGCCGCTGGACACGGCCGTGGCGCTGCCCAGCAAGCCGCTCAAAGAGAACTTCGGGTAGAACTCGGAGATGGCCTCGCCGATACGGGCGTTGGCGGCCGCCAGCCGGCGCTCGGCCGCGATCAGATCGGGCCGGCGCTGGAGCAGATCCGCGGGAGAGCCCATTTCCTCGATCCGGGGCGCTGCGGGAATCGGCGCGTGCGCCGCCAGTTCGGCGCGATGCGTGCCGGGCGTGGCTCCCAGCATGACGTCCAGGGCGTTCATGGCCGCATCGAGCCCGCTTTGCAAAACCGGAACGGTTGCCTCCACTTGTGCCAGCGCCCCTTCCGCCTGACGGACCTGGTATTGCGCAGCCAGCCCGCGTTCTTGCAGCAGCGCGACCTTGGCGACAAGTTCCTGCTGCGTCCGGACCTGCCGCTGGGCGATGTCCAGGCGTGCCTGGAGGCTGCGGATCACCACGTACGTATCCGCGGTTTGCGCGGCCACCGCGAGCTGCGTCGCAATCGCTGCCGCCTCCGAGGCCTGAAATCCTGCGCTTGCCGCCTCACGCCCTCGCCGCAGGCCGCCGAACAGGTCGATTTCCCAGCTCGCCTCTAGATTGGCTTCGTATTGGTTGCCCCAGCGGTCGTAACCGGGCATCGTGCTGGCCACTTGCCCCAGTGGCGTTTCGAGCGATTGATACGTCCGCGCAGCCAGGCCGCGCACCGAGGCAGACGGCAGCAAGGCCGCGTTGGCCGCGCCCAGCCCCGCACGCGCCTGCGTCACGCGCGCCTTCGCCTGCGCCAGATCCAGATTCTGCGAGATCGCCAACGACACGTATCGCGCCAGCATCGGGTCTTCGAATTGGCGCCACCAGGTCTCCAGGCCTTGCACGGCCCCCTGTCCGGCTTGCCGGCCCGGGGCCTGCGTGTAGTGGCTGGAAAGCGGCGCTTCGGGCCGGGGGTAATCAGGACCTGCCGCGCACCCGGCCAGCACGCTGGCGCAAAGCAAGACAAGGGAATGACGGGCGAGCATGGGAATCCTTCAGGCGATGAAATTTCGGTGACTATAATACGGTTTGGTCACTTGTTGTCAACAAAAATGCCGCGGGTTAAGCTGCACGCATGACGAAAGCAACATCCCCCGCCCTTCAGCCGCGAGGCCCCTCCGATCACGACGTCCGCGATCAGATCGTCGAAGCCGCCACCGAATACTTCGGCCTGTACGGTTTCGACAAGACCACCGTCTCGGACCTGGCCAAGGCCATCGGATTCTCCAAGGCCTACATCTACAAGTTCTTCGACTCCAAGCAGGCGATCGGCGAAGTCATATGCGCCAACCGCCTGAACACGATCATGGTCGCCGTCGACGCCGCCGTCGCCGACGCGCGGTCCGCGCCGGACCGGCTGCGGCGCATGTTCAAGGCCCTGGTGGAGGCCGGCAGCCAGCTCTTCTTCCACGACAGCAAGCTCTACGACATTGCGCGAACCTCGGCCAGCGAGTCGTGGCCTTCCGCGCAAGCCTATGAGGCGCACATCAAGGGCCTCGTCCTGCAGGTGATCCGCGAAGGCCGGGAAGCCGGCGACTTCGAACGCAAGACGCCCCTCGATGAAACGGCAGACGCCATCTATCTCGTCATGCGGCCGTATATCAATCCTTTGCTCCTGCAGCACAACCTGGCCAATGGCGCGGAAGCCACGGTGCAGTTGTCGAACCTGATCCTGCGTAGCCTGGCGCCGTAAATTTTCTTTTGTGACCATTGACCTTATTGGTCACTTGTATAGAATGGGGACCTTCTTTGTGAGGATGGTCTCCCATGCTTCGGCGTCAGCTTGCCCCATTTGCCTTCTGCCTGTTGCCTGTCGCCCTTGCGGCATGCGGCGATAGCCCTGCGTCAGATCCCCGCGTCGAACCCCCACTTGTCAGAGTCGGCGTGGCGCAAACCGCATCCGCGCCGGCGCGCTCTTTTTCGGGTGTTGTGGCGGCGCGCGTTCAGAGCGACCTGGGATTCCGCGTGTCCGGGAAAGTCCTGGAGCGGCTGGTCGATACCGGTCAACCGGTGACCCGCGGCCAGCCGCTCATGCGACTGGATCCGGAAGATCTGGGCCTTCAAGCCCGTGCGCAGCTTGAAGCCGTGGCTGCGGCGCGTGCGCGCGCAAAACAGGCATTCGACGACGACGCCCGCTATCGCGGTCTGGTTGCGGAAGGCGCGGTGTCAGCGTCCGCCTACGCGCAGATCAAGGCTGCGGCCGACACGGCGCGTGCCGATCTGAAGGCGGCCGAAGCACGGGCCGACGTCGCGAAAAACGCGTCGAGCTATGCGGTGCTGGTGGCGGACGCGGACGGGGTCGTCGTGGACACGATGGCCGAACCCGGACAGGTCGTTGCCGCCGGGCAGTCCGTCGTGCGGCTGGCGCGCGCCGGCCAGCGCGAAGCCATCGTGCACCTGCCCGAGACACTACGGCCATCCGTGGGCTCCGCGGCCCGGGCGATGTTGTACGGTGACAGCCACTCCCCCGCCCCGGCCACGCTGCGGCAACTGTCGGATGCGGCGGATCGGGTAACGCGGACGTTCGAGGCCAGGTATGTGCTGGAAGGCGCGCTGGCCCGCGCCCCGTTGGGGGCCACCGTCACGATCGACATTCCGCAGTCGCCGGACGGCACGCCCCTGCTGCAGGTGCCGATAGGCGCGGTGTTCGACACCGGCGCCGGTCCGGGC
>DMTA01000119.1 GCA_003454835.1 Achromobacter sp.
GGTCAAGCCCACGACACCCGCCAAACCCGAGTCGCGCTCGGACGACGGCGCGCGCGCCCTGGCGCTGCTCGAAGGCCGCAACGCCCCGGCGTCCACGCCCAAACCCGACGCGCCCAAGCCGGCTGCCTCCAAGGGCAATTTCGTGCTGCAGATCGCGGCGTACACCACGTCGGAAGACGCCCAATCGCGCCGCGGCAAGCTGCATCAGGCGGGCGTCACCAACGCATTTGTCGAGCAGGCCACCATCAATGGCAAGCAGCAGTACCGTCTGCGCGTGGGCCCGTTCCCGTCGCGTGAGGCGGCTCAGGCGGCCCAGGCGCGGTTGCGCACGCTGGGCTATGACAATGGTTTCATCGCCGCCCAATAGTGACCGGCTTCGACTTCGTCGTGCTGGCCATCCTGGCGGTATCGGGTGTGCTGGGCCTGGTGCGCGGCCTGCTCAAAGAGGTGCTGTCGCTGGTCGCCTATCTGCTGGCCTTCGTGGCCGCGATATGGTGGGGTCCCACGGTCTATACCTGGCTGGAGCCCTATATTGAAACGACGCTGCTGCGCATGGGGGTTTCGTACGCGGCGGTGTTCATTATCGTGTTGCTCGGCGTGGGGTTGGTCAATATGACGCTTGCCGCCCTGATCCGCAGCACCGGACTGAGCCCGGCCGATCACGGCCTGGGCGGAATGTTCGGGCTGGCCCGTGGTCTATTGATTGTGCTGGCGCTGGTCGCCGCCGCAGGGTATACGCCGCTGCCGCAAGAGCCATGGTGGCAGGACGCCATGTTTTCGCATTCGGCCATCGAGGCCATCAAACATATCAAGACGTGGCTGCCGCCAACCCTGGCGACGTGGCTGCCGTACTGATTAGCTTCAAATCAACCAGGAAATCTCACCATGTGTGGAATCGTAGGGGTCATCGGGCGCGGGCCGGTCAACCAGCTGCTCTATGACAGCTTGCTGCTGTTGCAGCATCGCGGTCAGGACGCCGCGGGCATTGCGACGTCGCAAGGCAACCAGTTCAATATGTACAAGGCGCACGGCCTGGTGCGCGACGTGTTCCGCACGCGCAACATGCGCGCGCTGCCCGGCACGTCGGGCGTCGGCCAGGTCCGTTATCCGACCGCCGGCTCCAGCGCCAGCGAAGAAGAGGCCCAGCCGTTCTACGTCAATGCCCCGTTCGGCATCATGTTGTCCCACAACGGCAACCTGACCAACTGGCGTGAACTGCGTGAATCGCTGTACCGCGTCGACCGCCGCCACATCAACACGAACTCCGATTCCGAAGTCCTTCTGAACGTGCTGGCGCACGAGCTGCAATCGGCCGCCAACGGCGTGTCGCTGGACGACGATGCCATGTTCCGCGCGGTTTCCGCCCTGCACAAGCGCGTGCGCGGCGCCTACGCCGTCGTGGCCCAGATTTCCGGTTACGGCCTGCTCGCCTTCCGCGATCCCAACGGCATCCGTCCCCTGTGCATCGGCCGTCAAGAGACCGAAGAAGGCGTCGAATGGATGGCCGCCTCGGAATCCGTGGCCCTCGAAGGCAGCGGTTTCACCTTCGTGCGCGACGTCGAGCCCGGCGAAGCGGTGTTCATCGACCTGGACGGCCGCATGGTCGCCCGCCAGTGCGCCGACAACCCGCAGCTCGTTCCGTGCATTTTCGAATACGTCTACTTCGCCCGTCCCGATTCGATGATCGACGGCGTGTCGGTGTACGACGCGCGCCTGCGCATGGGTGAATACCTGGCCGACAAGGTCGCGCGCAACATGCGCCTGGGCGATATCGACGTCGTCATGCCGATTCCCGATTCCTCGCGCCCGGCCGCCATGCAGCTGGCCGCGCGCCTGAACCTGGACTATCGCGAAGGGCTCATCAAGAACCGCTACGTGGGCCGTACGTTCATCATGCCGGGCCAGGCCGTGCGCCGTAAGTCGGTGCGCCAGAAGCTCAATGCCATCGGCATGGAATTCAAGGGCAAGAACGTGCTGCTGGTGGACGACTCCATCGTGCGCGGCACGACCAGCCGCGAGATCGTCGACATGGCCCGCGCCGCCGGCGCCAACAAGGTGTACTTCGCCTCGGCTGCGCCTCCGGTGCGCTTTCCCAACGTGTACGGCATCGACATGCCCACGCAGAGCGAGCTGATCGCCACCGGCCGCACCGACGAGGAAATCGCCCGCGCCATCGGCGCCGACAGCCTGGTCTACCAGGACCTGCACGACATGCAGCAGTCGGTCCGCGACATCAACCCCAAGCTGACGCGCTTCGAGGCCTCGTGCTTCGACGGCCAGTACATCACCGGCGACATCACGCCCGAGTACCTGGCCCGCCTGGGTCAATCGCGTTCCGAGCCCGGCAAGGACGAAGATGCGGGTGGCCTGCGCTTCAACATGGGCTATACGTCCGACGACGCCTGATTTCTGCCGGCGTTTCGCACAGACAAAAATGCCGTCCCTCGGGACGGCATTTTTTTGCCGGCGGCGCGCGCATTGGCTAGCCCTGCGCGTCCCACAGCGGCGTGCGCGTGGCCTCAAGATGCGTCAGGTACAGCCGCAGGTCGAACTCGTACTGATGGTAGTGCGGCTCCATGCGCAGGCACATGTTGTAGAACGCCTTGTTGTGATCCTTTTCCTTCAGGTGCGCCAGTTCGTGCACGGTGATCATCTTCAGGAATTCCGCGGGCACGCTCTTGAACAGCGTCGCCACCCGGATCTCGTGCTTGGCCTTGAGCTTGCCGCCCTGCACGCGCGAGATGTAGGTGTGCTGGCCCAGCGCGTGCTGGATCACGTGGATCTTGCTGTCGAAGGCCACCTTGTTGATCTGGTCGCCGTTGCGCATGTAGGCGTTCTTCAGGTCGGTCACGTACTGGTACAGCGCCTTGTCGGTGCGTACGTCGTGCGCGCCGGCGGGGTACCGGGCAAGCAGGGCCGCGCCCAGCTTGTCCTGGTCCAGCAGCTTTTGGGCTTGCGCCAGCAGCGGTTCCGGATACCCGGAGAGATATTTCAGGGTCTGCACGATCTCGAAGCGGCGTTCAGACCGAGGCGCCGCGCCGGAACACCACCGGCAGCGCCATGAAGAACAGGATCACGAAAAGCGCCAGGCTCCACAGGGCATACTCGATGCCCAGCACAGGCACCTTGGCGTCCATGCAGGTGGCGTAAATGCCGAACAACGAGGGAACGGCGCTTTCCAGGCCGATGCCGGTCATGAAGCGGTCGGCAAACGTCTGGTCGCACGAGAGCATGTTGGCGGCGACGCTGTACTGGTACCACGCGGCAACGATCCCGGACAGTGACAACAGCGCAGCAAGAAAGCCGCAGATGCGCGTCAGCGCGCGTCCGCCGCCAAAGCCGCCGATCAGCGCGACGACGCCGATCACCAGGTAGATCAGGCGTTGCATCACGCACCAGGCGCAGGGCGGCATGTCGAAGACGTGCTGGGAAACGAGTGCGATGCCCACCGCGCCGAAAGAGAAGAGGGCGATCAGGCGGAGCAGGCGTTCTGAGCGAGAGGTCATTGTTGCGTTGGAATAGGTTGGACGAAGCCGGCGCGGCGGCTGAATAGGCTTAGGCCTTGGGGACGGGAATTGGTTGCATCACCTGGGTCAGCACGCCCAGAAGCAGGTCCCGCGCGCCTTCCCAGAAAATCTGCACGCCCAGGCACAGCATGATGAAGGCCGACAGACGCATGAAGACCGCCGTGCCGTTGTCGCCCAGGCGGTGCAACATCTGCGCCGCAAAGCGCAGGCAGACGTAAAGGGTCAGCGAGACGACGATGATGCCGGGAATGGAGCCCGCCAGCCGCACGAGGCTCAATGCGTGATTCTGGTCGCGCAGCGAGACGCCCACCGTGATGGCGGCCGCAATGGAGCCGGGGCCGCAACTGATGGGGAAGGTCAGCGGATAGAACGCGCGCGCCTTCGCCATTTCAGGCGTGAAGGATTCGGCCATCCGGGCCACGCGTTCGGTGTCGGCATCCGGCGAGTTCACCAGCCGCCAGGCGCTGGCGATCACCAGCATGCCCCCGCCCACGCGCACGATCGACAGCGAGATGCCGAAAAAGCTGAGGAGCACGTTGCCTGCCACCATGGCCACGATCAGCATCAGGCACACGTTGACCGCGACCCGCTTGGCAAGCACCACCCGCGTGGCCGAGGAGGCGCCCTCGGTCAGAGAGAGAAAGATGGGGGCAATCGCAGGCGGGTTCAGGAACGGCAGCAGGGTGGCCAGCGCGAAAAAGAAGCTGCCACCGAAAATGCGCAGATAGTCGTTGAGCTGCATGTGAGCAAGCATCGCCTGGCCGAAAACCCGGATTGTATGCGGTCCGGGCCGGGTCTGGCGATGCTGGATCAGGCGGCGCGCTGCTGGGCTTCGTCGCCCGAAAGCGCGTCCAGGATGTCGCGTTCGAACTGCATCTGGCTGCGGGGGCGCGCCAGCGCGGATCCGTCCACGATGAATACGTCTTCCACACGGTCGCCCAGCGTCATGATCTTGGCCATGAGCAGGTTGATTTCGTGGCGCGCAAAGACGCGCGCCAAGGCGTGCAGCAGCCCGGGGCGGTCGGTCGCCGTGACGGACAGGCGCCACGACGTGCTCCGTTCGTCGGGCTGGAGTTCGGCCTGGGGCATGACCGGAAACACGCGCGACACGCGGG
>DMTA01000053.1 GCA_003454835.1 Achromobacter sp.
GCCGAGGCCGCGCCCAGCACGCCGCAGGAGCTGGGCGCGCTGATCGCGGCCGACCGCGAGAAGTGGACCGCGCTGATCCAGCGCAAGAACATCCGTCCGGAGTAAGCATGAGCGCCCGCCGAATTGAACCCGTGGTGCCGGGAACCCGCCCGGCGCTGGCGGTGCTGGAGGCGCGCATCGCCGCCGCGCGCGGCCGCATCTCGCCGCTGTACCAGGTGCTGCTGAACAGCCCGGCGGTGGTCGAGGGCTGGGAAGCCATGCTGACCGCGATCCGGCAGAAGACGTCGCTGGCGCCGCGGTTGCGCGAGCTGATCATCCTGCGCGTGGCTACGTTGAACAATGCGCCGTATGAATTCGAGGCGCACGTGCCGCACGCGCTGGCGGGCGGCATGCCCCAGGCCGTTATCGATGTGCTTCGCGGAAACCCCGCGCCGGATCAGGTGCAGGGACTGGAACCGGGAGAGGCCGAGGTGCTGGCCCTGACGGACGCGATGACGCGCGATATCGAGGTGCCGGACGCGGTGTTCGCGCCCGTACGCGAACGCTACGATGATGCGCAATTGGTGGAACTGGCCGCGACCGTCGGCGCGTACAACATGGTGTCGCGCTTTCTGGTCGCCTTGCGCGTCGGACATTGAAGGAGAAGGCTGTGCAGGAAACGATGTTGCTGGTGTCGCTGGGCGAGCGGTTTGACGAAGCGCGCGCCCGGGATCTGGCCGCGCGCCTTGCGGACGGGCTGGCGGATGTGAAGATCAGCGCCTTTGCCGCGCTGGAAGCCGAGGACACTTACGTGACCGTGCGCGGAGCTCGTGCTTTGCCGGAGATCCAGGCCCGTCTGAACGAACTGGCGCCCGGCGCGCACGCACGGGTGCTGCATCTGACGCTGGACCTGCCCGGCGCGTCGGAGGGCCAGGAGGCGCCGTGGCATTACATCGTCGAGACCGACGTGCTGCCCGAGGCCGAGGCCGACCTGAACGCGTGGTATGACCAGGAGCACCTGCCGGGGCTGGCGTCGGTGCCCGGCACGGTGCGCGCGCAGCGTTGGGAATGCCGCGACGAATCGCCACGCTACCTGGCCTGCTACGACCTGCACACGCAGGAAACCTTTGGCAGTCCGGCGTGGCTTGCGGTGCGCGCAACCGACTGGAGCAGCCGCGTGCGGCCGTCGTTCCGCAACACGCGACGCACGATGTTCAGGAAGATCTTGTAGCGCCACGCGCTTTCGAAAGCGGAAGCGTAGATGGCAGAAGGGCCCGGACATCGCAAGATGTCCGGGCCCTTCTCATGCGTGCAGACCAGGCTTAGTCGACCTGACCCAGCAGCAGGAATTCCATCAGCGCCTTCTGCACGTGCAGGCGGTTTTCGGCTTCGTCCCAGACCACGCTCTGCGGTCCGTCGATGACTTCGCCGGTGACTTCCTCGCCACGGTGGGCGGGCAGGCAGTGCATGAAGACGGCCTGCGAGTCCGCCGCGGCCATCATTTCGGCGTCTACGCACCAGTCGGCGAACGCGGCGCGGCGCTCTTCGTTTTCGGCCTCGTAGCCCATGCTGGTCCACACGTCAGTGGTGACCAGATGCGCGCCCTTGCAGGCTTCCATGGGGTCTTTGAACTGGCGCAGCACCTTGTCGGACGGCGTGCCGATGCGCGAGGCTTCGAGTTCGTAGCCGGCCGGCGTGGACACATGCAGCGTGAAGCCCAGCATTTCGGCCGCGTGCAGCCAGGTGTAGGCCATGTTGTTGGCGTCGCCCACCCAGGCGACCGTCTTGCCGGCGATGGGGCCGCGGTGCTCGATGTAGGTGAAGATGTCCGCCAGGATCTGGCAGGGGTGGAATTCGTTGGTCAGGCCGTTGATCACGGGCACGCGCGAATGCGACGCGAAGCGCTCGATGCGGGTCTGCTCGAACGTGCGGATCATGACGATGTCGACCATGCGCGAGATCACGCGCGCGGTGTCCTCGATGGGCTCGGAGCGGCCGAGCTGCGAGTCGTTGGACGTCAGGTTGATGACCGAGCCGCCCATCTGGTACATGCCGGCCTCGAACGACACGCGGGTGCGCGTGCTGGCCTTTTCGAACACCATTGCCAGCGTGCGGTCGTGCAGCGGCATGTGGGGCTCATAGCGTTTGAACTTTTCCTTGATCAGGCGCGCGCGGTCCAGCACGTAGGCGATCTCGGCGGACGAGAAGTCCTTGAACTGCAGAAAGTGCCGCAGCGGGCCGTTTTGAGTCGTGGGAGGAGTCATGTTGATGTCGCAGGTCATTGGGCCCCGCCAGGCTCGTGGCCCGGCGGGGACGTTGATTATGGTTTTTCGGCCAGGAACTGTTGGATGAGCGGCGCCAGCAGGGCGACGATCTGGTCGGCCTCCTGGCGCGTCAGGATCAGCGGCGGCAGCATGCGGATGACGCGGTCGCGCGTGACGTTGATGAGCAGGCCTGCTTCCATGGCGCGCAGTGCAAGGACGCCGCAGGGGCGGGCCAGCTCGATGCCCAGCATGAGGCCGCGGCCGCGGATGTCGGTCACGCCGGGCGTGCCG
>DMTA01000545.1 GCA_003454835.1 Achromobacter sp.
CGCTGGGCTACTTCAAGCAGCGCCTGAAGGAAGGCGAGGTCGGTTCGTCGACCATGCCGCACAAGGTCAACCCGATCGACTTCGAAAACTCCGAAGGCAATCTGGGACTGGCCAACGCCGTGCTGCGCCATCTGGCCGACAAGCTGCCGATCTCCCGCTGGCAGCGCGACCTGACCGACTCCACCGTCCTGCGCAACCTGGGCGTGGGCCTGGGCTACTGCCTGGTCGCATGGGATGCCTGCATGCGCGGCCTGGGCAAGCTCGAAGTCAACACGGCTGCCATCGACGCCGATATCGATGCCTGCTGGGAAGTGCTGGCCGAGCCGGTGCAGACCGTCATGCGCCGCTATGGCCTGCCGCAGCCGTACGAGCAGCTCAAGGCCTTGACGCGCGGCAAGGGCATCACTGAAGAGGCTCTGCGAGAATTCATCCAGGGCCTGGCGCTGCCTGAAGAGCCGAAGGCCCGCCTCCTGGCGATGACCCCGCGCTCGTACATCGGTCTGGCTGCCGAGCTGGCCCGGGCGGTATAGTCGCCGTGCCGCGCGCGTCATGCGCGCGGCTTTCACGTTGTACCTACGGGAGATAGCAATGAATAAGTTGTCCACGCTCGCTGCGCTGGCCTGTATGACGGTGGGTCCGCTGCTGGCGACGTCCGCCTCCGCGCAATTCGCCAAGCCCGAAGATGCGGTCAAGTACCGCCAGTCGGCGCTTGCGCTGATCGGCTCGCACTTCGGCCGCATGGCGCCGGTGGTCAAGGGCCAGGCGCCCTATGACGCCGCGCAGATCAAGGCCAACGTCGATGTGCTGAAGACGTTGTCGGCATTGCCGTGGGCGGGTTTTGGTCCGGGCACGGAAGGCGGTGATGCCCGTCCCGAAATCTGGAGCGACGCCGCGGGCTTCAAGCAGAAGCAGCAGGCGTTCCAGGACAACATCGTGAAGCTGTCGGCAGCCGCCGACGCGGGCGATCTGGACAAGCTGCGCGCGGCATTCGGCGACGTCGGCGCCAGCTGCAAGGCCTGCCACGATTCCTACCGCAAGAAGAAATAACGCCTTGGGCCGGCAAATCCGGCCCGTCGCCGTTTCAAGCAAAAAGCCCCATTCAGGGGCTTTTTTCTTGGGCTTTTTTCTTGGGGTTTTGCAGGGGCAGGGTCAGGAGAACGACATGTCGGACACGATCTCGAGCGATCGTATCCACAGCACCAGCCCGGTCACACAGGCGCCCAGCACCAGGGCGCGCAGCCAGACGGCCAGGCCGTCCTGCGCGGGCGGCGTGCCGGCGGGGATGTCTTTGGCGTCGACGTTGCCGGTGATGATGGCCCGCACCAGGCGCTTGCGGCGCACGACCACGTACCACGTGACGGCCAGCAGGTGCAGGGCGACCAAGCCGATGATGACCCACTCATTGAGCTTGTGCCAGGACGTCATGGCGCTGGCGGTGGATTCGGACACATGCCCGAATAGCGGGCCCTGCGTCATGATGTCGTCGGTGGTGAACAGGCCGCTGACCGCCTGAAAACCGACGACCAGCAGCAGCGCCATGACCGACAGGGCGCCCAGCGGATTGTGGCCGGCGGGCGCGGCGGCGCCCTTCAGGTAGTGCGCCACGGCGCCGGGGCCGCGAACGAAATGCGCGAACCTCGCATAGCGCGGTCCGGCAAAGCCCCACAGCACGCGAAAGAGGATGAGGCCCAGCGCCGTACAGCCGAAGCGCACGTGCCAGTCCATGTACAGGCCTCCCAGCTTCACGCTGACGAACGCGCCGACGATGCAGACGACAAGCGCCCAGTGAAAGAGCCGGGTGGGAAGGTCCCAGATGCGGACCGCGAGACGATTGTTCTGCATGGTGAGATCAGCGGGCTGAAGTTGCGGGGACTGTATCACGCACAAAGCAAACCGCCGCGGGGTAAGCGCGGCGGTGTTGGGTCTGCTTAGCGAGCGTTGCGGCGCACCGGTTCGATGCGATGAACATGCTCGTGGCGGAACCGGATGCGCTGGGCGGGCGTCTTTTGAGCGGGCGCTCCGCACGGCACGACTTCGGTGGTGTAGGTGGTGGTGCCGTTGATCGGCGCGTTGAAGATGACCGTGGCGCGGATCTCGGGGCCATGTGCCGGCTTCAGGTAGACGATGTCGCCGATGTGAATGGGCATATCGTCGAGCTGGGTATGGGCCGGGCGTCGGATCAGTTCGGTGGTGGTGAAACGAGTATTCATGTTGTGTTCTCTTTAGGTTCTAGTTATTGGAAAAGCTGCGTCTTGTCATGGTGGACGCATTCGCGTCGCGCCTTGTCCGCCGGATGTATTGGACAGGCGTTACATGACACTAACGCATTGCTGCCGCCGTTCTTTTGCGCATTCTCATGTTTATTGCGCGCCGGGCCGGCGTGGTGATGCCTTCGTCCAGTCCTGGCGGGCATCGGTCGGGCTGCAAGGCGCAGGCGCGCCATACACAGGTATGGTTGCCGGCGCGGTGGCTCGCGCCGATGCAGCCCTGAGTGCGCACAGAGCGGGTTGACTCTGGCGCTCGCGGTGGTCGGACCGCGGCATGCGTCGCTGCTTCCGGAAAAGCAACGTGTTATGTGGGTGTATCTGCTTCAGGCCGATCCGGACTGGCGAATGGGCGAAGGCGTGTGGTTTCCGATGCTGCTCTGGGTTTGCGTATTTTGCGTTGTACTTCGCAAGGACGCAGAGCTTACGGTAGTGGATCTGGTTGCGGCAGCCGCTTTTTGCGGCCAGCTAGTTGTGGCCAGCTTGTTTTGGGCAGTTCGTGGCGGACATGGCGTACCGGGGTACGACTGCGCAGATCCAACAGACGATGATAGTGGCAATTGCGCGATTATGCAAGCGTTTTCGGCCGGATGGGCATCCGGCCGAGCAAATACGCTTCAGTGCGCTGCGGGACGGGCCTGGCGTTGAGCCTCGATGATCAGGCCTTCCAGACGGGGCGACATGCGCAGCGCCACCTGGGCGCTGGTCGTGCCGTCAGGCTGCGGCAGGGTTTCCAAAGCCAGCTCGATGCGCTCATCGTCAAAGGCCTCCGGCGCCGCTTCAATCTCGACATAGCGTTCCAGCAGCGCGTCCACGGCTTTCTGGGCGTCCGCCAGCGCTTCGTCCGACAGCTTGCCGTGGCCAAGATACTGGTTCACCACTCGCGCCAGGTCATTCATGAAGTGGAGCAAGGCGTTCGCGCCGCGGCAATCCGGGAGCGTGAAGCCCCAGGGCAGGGGGGAAGCGTTTTGAGTCATGGGTTCAGCCAAGGCAATGTTGCGGGCGGATGCGTGCCGCCGAATCCGTGATTTTAGAGGACGTCGGCGCCGCGGGGCTTACGCGCCGCTTCCCCTGTGTCAACTCGCTTCGATGGCAACAAATTTCGCCCTATCCGGACCCAAGGTCGGGGCTACCGGATAATCTTCCCGTAATCTGCAGAATCGGAGTGCAAAAGGATGCGCATGGTTTTGGTTCGCGCGTGCGTGACAGGCATGGCGTTGGTCTCGATGCTTTTGCTGGCGGCATGCGTCAACAAAGAGCCGCAGGAGCGCGCCGCGTTCATACAGGTTCTGCAAGTCCGCATGAACAACGTGACGCTCGTGCCGATCGGCCTGTTGAGCAAGCAGGAAAAGGAAGCCATCGGCGGCTACGACGATGCCTACGAAGTGATGACGGATTTCCAGGACGCCATGGCGAAGGCAGCGGCGCCGCTGCGCGAGGTGCTGTCCGTGGAGACGATCCGCTCGGTGAGCGACATCGTGGAGCGCAAGGGCAGCCTGCAGGCGGCGCGCAAGACGCTGGCCGACAGCGCCGCCCAGGTTCAGGTGGCGCGAGGCAAGGCCGACAAGGCGCGCGCGGACCTGGCGTTGCCCGCCGATCTGGCGCCCGTGTATGACGGCGTCTACGACGAGGCGGTGACGGCGCCGGCCGCCGACATGATGGAAGCCGCGGCCAGGATGGACTCTGTCGCCCGCGACGCACTCGGCATCGCGGACTTCGTGGCGGCCAACGCCGCGGACGTGACCTTCGAGGATGGGCAAACCAAGGTGGCAAAACCGACGTTGCAACAGGAACTGAACCTGCGTCTGCAAGCGCTGAATGCGCAGTCCGACGGTCTTGAAGCCGCCCGCGCCACGCTGCTGCAGGCAGCGAGCGCCGGCACGAAGGCGCCATAGCCGTGGATCAGCCTCGTCGCGATGCAAGCGGCGCGAGGCGGCGCTTTGTACAATGCGGCTCTCGCGGCGCATGCCGTGCCTTGGACAGACTATGAGCGAATCTTCAGGCGTGCATTACAGAACCTTCGTGCTTTTGCTCGTGGTGGTCACCATCGCGTTCGGCTGGCTGTTGTGGCCTTTCTATGGGGCCGTGTTCTGGGGCACCATTCTGGCCATTCTTTTCGCTCCCTTGCAGCGCCGCCTGGTGGCGCGCATCGGCGGCCGGCGCAATCTCGCCGCCCTCATCACGCTGCTGCTGGTGCTGCTGCTGGTGATTCTTCCGCTCGTCGTGATCAGCGGGTCGCTGGTCAGCGAAGGCGCAAACCTCTATCAAAACATCAAGTCCGGCCAGATCAACTTTGGCGCGTACTTCCAGCAGGCAATGGACGCCTTGCCGCCGTCGGTGCATGGGCTGTTGGCGCGCTTCGGCCTGGCCGACATTCCCAGCCTGCAGGACAAGCTGAGCGCCGGCGCGATGCAGGCGAGCCAGTTCCTGGCGACCCAGGCCTTAAACATCGGACAGGACACATTCCAGTTCGTGGTCAGCTTCGGCATCATGCTGTACCTGCTGTTCTTCCTGCTGCGTGACGGGCCCCAGCTTTCGGCCCGGCTGCGGCGCGCGGTGCCGCTGAGCGACATGCACAAGCAGCATCTGTTCCGCAAGTTCACGACCGTGGTGCGCGCCACCGTCAAAGGCAACGTCGCGGTGGCGGCGGCGCAGGGCGCGCTGGGCGGCATCATCTTTTCCATCCTGTCGATCCAGGGCGCGCTGCTGTGGGGCGTGATCATGGCGTTCCTGTCGCTGCTTCCGGCGATTGGCGCAGGGTTGATCTGGGCGCCGGTGGCCGTGTACTTCCTGCTGACGGGCGCCGTAGTCAAGGGCGCCGTGCTCATCGCGTTCGGCGTGCTGGTCATCGGCATGGTCGACAACGTCCTGCGGCCCATTCTCGTGGGCAAGGACACGAAGATGCCCGACTATGTGATCCTGATCTCCACGCTTGGCGGCATGGCGCTGTTCGGCCTGAACGGCTTTGTCATCGGTCCGCTGATCGCGGCGCTGTTCATGGCAAGCTGGGATCTGTTCTCGCCGGCGGCGAGTGATCCGACGGTCGTCCCGGCAGCGAGCGCGCCGTTGCCGGGCAACCCCGTTGCCGGCACGCCGCCGGCAGCGGGCGGTGACTCTGCCGGTACGCGGGCGGCGCTGGCCCGGGACCGGCAGTCCCACGACGATTGACCGAGCCGGGCGCCCATGTGCGCCTGGCCGGGTGTATGGTGTAGCAGCGCCGGCCATCTCGGCCGGCCTTTCGTGTCAACTTCGCCAAACAGGAGCGCGTTGGATATGGAATGGAAACTGCATCGGTCGGGCTGGATCGAAGAACGCAACTTTGACATCGAATTTGCCGAGACGCCCGAGGGATACCACACCCGCGTGCGCGTGTTCGGTTTTCCGATCCTGGAAGACACCAAGCATGTGTTCCCCAACGAGGCGCTGGCTGAAAAAGGCGCGCTGACGCTGCTCAAAAGCCAATTCACCGGCGCGCCCGATCTGGAAGAGAAGTAGCAGGACGGGAGCGGGGGAGGCGCGTTCTGCAATAATCGCTGGGTTTCCATCCAGACCCGGCGGGGGTGCCGGGAGGGCGTATCGGGAGGCGCATGAGCCCACGGATGTTGTTTCGGTCGACTGTTCGCGCGATGCGGATCTGGAATGGCGAGGCGCGCCATGGCTGACGGCGAAACGCTTGCTGGCGCGCGCCGCCGCCAGACGCGCCGCTATTCCATGCGGACGGGCCTGCTGGCTCTCGTCTTTGCCTGTATCACCCCTGCACTTGTCGTGGCGACGGTCGCGGTCTACGAAAGCTACGTCATCCAGAAGGAACGCATCTTTCGCGACACCATCTTTCTGGCGCGCAATCTCACGGCGATCCTCGACCGCGAGCTCACGGGCGTCGAAGCCGGCTTGCAGATGCTGGCTTCGTCGCCGGACCTGGTCGAAGGAGACCTTGCCGGTTTTCATCGTCGCGCGCGCGAGTCCGTGCGGTTCCAGATCGTCGACAGCTACGTCCTGACCAACAAGGAAGGGCGCCAGATCATCAACACGCAAGTCCCCTATGGCGCCACGTTGCCGTCCACCGGCGCGCCGCACGAGCTGCTTCGCGTCTTCCAATCGCGCATGCCTGTGCTGACGGGGCTGTTTACCGGCGGTCTGACGAAGGAGCCCACCATCGCACTCGGCGTGCCGGTCGTCCGAGGCGGGGAGGTGGTCTACAGCCTGAATGTGGGGCTGTCGCCAGAGCGCATCGGCAGCGTGTTGGGCCGCCGCGCCTTGCCAGAAGGCTGGGTGGCCGCCGTGCTCGACGACTCCGGAACCATCGTTGCCCGCACCCGCGATACTTCCAAATTCGTCGGCCAGAAGGCGGTGCCGGCGTTGGCCCGCGCCGTGCAGCAGGAAGGCGAAGGGTCGCTGGAAACGATCACCAAGGAAGGCACGCCGGTCTACACCGCGTTCAGCCGGTCGGCGCTTTCCGGCTGGACGGTTGCCGCCGGCGCGCCGATGCAATTGCTGACCACGGATCTCTATCGATCAATTGCTTGGATCGGCATGGGCACGTTGTTCGCGTTCGGCCTGGGTCTGTGGCTGGCGATCAGGCTGGCAAGCCGGTTGACGTCAGCGGTGCAGGGACTCGTCGCGCCGGCGCTGGCGCTGGGCGAGGGCCGCACTGTCGAGTTGCCGGCCACACGCATCAAGGAAGCCCAGGAAGTCGGGGCCGCCATGCTGCAGGCGTCGCGCATGCTGGCGCGCGCACAGCATCTGGCGCACTACGATCCGCTGACCGGCTTGTGCAACCGGGTGCTGTTCGGTGAGCTCGTGCTGCGCGAGCTGGCCGTCGCGCAGCGCAGCGGCGATTCGTTCTCGATCCTGGCCATCGATCTGGACGGCTTCAAAGCCGTCAACGACATGCACGGCCACGCCGCGGGCGACACGGTGCTTAAAGAGGCCGCAGACCGCATGGCAAACGCCATCCGGGTTTCCGATGTGGCGGCACGGTTGGGCGGCGACGAGTTCGCGGTGCTGCTGCTGGGCGCCAACCAGGAGAACGCGCGGCCGGTGGCCGAGGCGCTGGTCGAAAGTCTGTCTCTGCCATATCCCAACGTCCGTGTCGCGGTGTCTGCGAGCGTCGGCATTGCCGTGTATCCGCAATCGGGCACCACCATGCTGCAACTGCTTGAGCGCGCGGACGTGGCGTTGTATCGGGCCAAGGGCCTGGGCAAGCGGCGGGTCGCGCTGGATCAGTAACTCCGCCGCTCGGCGGGACGCGTCAGGTTTCGCGGCGCGGCGTCAGAGCGGTCAGGACCTCGCCGGATCCCAGGCGATACCGCTTTTCGTCCAGCGCGATGACGGCGTCGCCTTCGGACGTCCTGAATATGTAGCGCAAGCCCGTGTGCGGCACGCAGCCCGCGCCCGCGTCTTCCGCCCGCAAAAACACTTCAATGCGATAAAGCCGCCCCGAATCCGTGCTTGCCAGCACGTCGCTCATCCTGCGTGTGGAAATAGCCATGCCGCGATTTCTCCGTTCGGTTTTCGCTAAACTTGCCGCCTTGGCGCCGGGCCCGCCCGCTTCTCGCACAGGCACGGCGCGCAATCGGAAACGGTAATGCAATTGAATCCTGGCCGGAACGCGGCCACTTCCCTCGGTTTGCTGGCGATCCTGCTGTGGGGCACGGTCGTCGGACTGATTCGTGGCGTCAGTGAAAACTTTGGCCCGATCGGCGGCGCCGCGCTTATCTATACGGTGGGTTCGATCTTCCTGGTGTTGTTGCTGGGCTTTCCGAAGCTGCGCACGTTTCCCCGATCCTATCTCATCGTGGGTAGCCTGCTGTTCGTCGCATATGAGATATGCCTGTCGCTGTCGCTGGGATTCGCCGCGAATCGCGGGCAAGCCATCGAGTTGGGCATCGTCAACTACCTGTGGCCGTGTCTGACGGTGGTGTTTGCCATGCTCATCAATGGGCAGCGGGCAAGTGTCTGGGTAGCGCCGGGCATCTTATTGTCGGTGTGCGGCATCGTGTGGGTCGTGGGCGGAGCCGGCGGGTTGTCATATGAACGCACCGTCGCCAATGTGTCGAGAAATCCTCTCAGTTATGGATTGGCCTTTAGCGGCGCCATCATCTGGGCCGTGTATTGCAACGTGACCAAGCGCTTTGCCGACGGCAAGAACGGCGTCGCGCTGTTTTTCGTGCTGACTGCTGCTGTCCTGTGGATCAAATACGCAATCAGCGCGGAACCCGCGCTTGCGTTCACGACGCCAGCCACGATCGAGCTATGCGTGGCCGGCGGCGCAATGGCCAGCGGCTACGCATTCTGGAACGTGGGGATACTGCGAGGCAACCTGACCTTGCTGGCCACCGCGTCGTACTTCACGCCGGTCTTCTCCACCTTCTTTGCCGCGCTCTGGTTGGCGACGCCGCTCACCCTGTCGTTCTGGCAGGGCGTGGCGATGGTCACCGCCGGTTCATTGTTGTGTTGGGCGGCAACCCGCGGCAGACCTGCCCGTAACGGGTAGTCCCGGGCCTGGTCTTCGATGGGGGAGACTACTCGACGAGCATCGTCAGGGCCACGGCGAACCCCAACGGAACCAGCATCAGCGATGCAAAAGTGGAACTGACAATCGCCGCCGATATCTTCAGCCAGGGCTCGGGCCCCGCGCTTCGTATCGTTTGAATCACCAACGCGACGATACCCATAACCATCAAACAGCTCATGAAAACTGCGACGTAAGTCATGTTGTCTCCGTCCTCGCCTGATTTAGGGGATTCGGCGCCGCTGAGCGGTCTTGTTGTTTGAAACGATTGTGCGCCTGTATTGCAGGACTGCACCCTAGGGTTTTCCTTGCAGGAAGGGTGCTTTGTGGCGGATTAGCCGCGCAGTCTGCAGCATGAAAAGCGTGTGCAAACGCAGCATTTTTCGAGCGCCGCGTCCGGCCGTGGCGGGCCGCCGCGATTGCGCTACGATGGCGTCATCGAAACACGGAAGAGGCCGCCAGATGCCGCAAGAACTACGCCCCGGCACGCGCGCCACCCTGCAGGTCCGACAGCTTGCGCCAGGTGAATTCGCATGGATCATCACCCTGCTTGATCCTGAATCCGGCAATGTGCGCAGCACCAATTACTCGGACAAGCGATACACCAGCCAGGATGAGGCCTCCGCCGCCGGCAAGGCCGCAGTAGTCGCTTTTCTTGCGGGCGAGGCGCCCGAACGCGTCGCTGCCGCGGACAACAAGCGCAAGGCCTGATGGCTTTCGCGGTTTGCGCGATCGCGTTGAACCCCTGAAGGGTCTCAGGCACGCCATTTGCTGATGCTCCACCGAAGCGCGTCTTGCGCTGCTTGAGGAGAGGCAATCATGTCCCAGATCCCGCATCGAGAACCCGGTCAGCCGGACGATCTCACGCCCGACGATCCGGCGCTTCCGGGCACCGCCCCTGCGGACGATCCGCGTCCGGACCCGGGGCGTCCCACCGACAACCCCGACGTCATCGACCCCACGCCGCCCGCGCCGGATCCCCGCGCCCCGGGCACCATCGACCTGGCCTGATTGCGGCCGGCGTCACTTCACTCAGATCCATTCATCGAAGCAAGGAGGTTTCCATGCGCTCCATCCTGTTGTGGCTGCTTGGCGTGCCCATTCCCATCATCATTCTGCTGGCGCTGTTCTGGCACTGAAGGCCGGTTCGTCATTCCCGCTTTGGCACCCGCGCCTGCGCGGTTGCGTAAGACTCTGGACAAGGATCGATCATGCAAAATACGTCTTCATTGAGCCAACCCTATGCCGATGGCGTGCCTCCACGTGAGTCCGCCATTTCGGCCGTGTCGTGGGCGGCGGTCTTCGCCGGCGCGGTGATTGCCGCCGCGCTCTCGCTCGCGTTGTTCGCCGGTGGCACCGGCCTGGGTTTCCTGTCCGTATCGCCGTGGGGCGACGAGGGCGTGTCCGCCCCGACCATTGGCATCGGCATCATCGTCTGGATGCTGATCACGCAAATCCTCTCTTACGGCATCGGCGGCTATGTCGCCGGACGCCTGCGCACCAAGTGGGTGGACGTGCACTCGGACGAGGTCTACTTCCGCGACACCGCGCATGGCTTTCTGGTCTGGGCGCTGAGCGCCGTGGTCAGCGCCGCGCTGCTGGGGTCGGCGCTGGCGTCCATGGCATCGGGCGTGGCCAAGGCCGGCGCATCGGTCGCGGCCGCTGCCGGCACTGCGGCAACTGCGGCAGCGACGGCCGGCGCGGCGGG
>DMTA01000061.1 GCA_003454835.1 Achromobacter sp.
GCCCAGGCTGTGCCAGCGCTTTTCGCCGGAATCCCAGCTGTTCACGGCGGCGTTGGTCTCGCCCGCGGCAAACACGACGAGTCCGCCGCGGCCGTCAGGGTAAACCTGCGGGGCAACGTCGTGCCGCGATACGTAGTAGGCGCGCTGCACCCACGCGGCCGCAGGGCCGGCGGGTTCCTGGCAGCCCTTGGGGCCGGCGCAATAGTGGTAGTCGTTCCAGGCGTAGTGCTGGAAGATCACCGACTTGCTGGCGATTTCCGACTCGGCCAGATTGGTGGCGCGTTCCTGGCTGGGGTAGTCGATATAGCCGGTCTCGGCATAGTTGCCGGGCGCGCGCAGCATGGCTTCGCGCGCCAGCCTGGCGCTGGCGATATGGTCGGGGTGACCGTGGCCCGCGCAACGCCAGCAGAGCTGGGTGTACGGCACGCTGATCGTGTCGTCCAGGTGCCGTACGGTGGTGGGGCCATATTGGCGGATCATTTCGGCCAGTGTGTCCACAAGCTGCTCGCGCGTGTAGACCTCGGCGTGCGGGCCCAGCGTGTCCACGTTCTGGTTGGGTTCGGATTCAGTGCGGCTCAGCGGCGTCAGGCTGCCCCAGCCCTTGCCCAGCCAGGGATCCTTCAGGCGCATGTGCCACAGCTGCACGCGGGGGTTGCCGGTCAGCGTGAAGCGCGCAATCTGGCGGCCCGCGACGATGCCGGTGTCTTCCTTCCACGCGTCGGGCTGGTGCGCCATGTAGGCGTAGGCGGCGCGCACGCCCCGCTCGCGGCCCAGCATGTAGCCTTCGCCTTCCCCGGCGTCGCTGGCGGTCAGGTAGACCAGGCGCACGCAGCCGCCGGCCTCGATGTTCGAAGCGACGTCGGGGTTCATGAAGAGCAGATCGTCATCCAGGTGGGCGACGAAAGCCAGGTCCTTGATGCCGTGGCATTCCGCCAGCGACGGCGGCGCGGCCAAGGCGTGTGTGGAGATGAGGGCTGCGGCCAGGCAGCAAAGCGCCTGGTACAGCGGACGCAGCAAGGCAGTCAAAGCGGGCATAAAAAAAGCGCTGCATGTTGAAGGTGCAGCGCGTCTTGTGGGTGGTAAAGAGTGCGGAAAGTATAGCTGCGGCGCGGGCGCGGGCGGCAATAGGCGCTTGCCCGGTGTGGCGTCGGGCCGACGTTTTGCAATGTGATAAATGGGGACGTGCGTGCGGCCACGAGATAGGGGACGCCATGAAGGCGTCCTCTATTGGTTCAGCGGGCCGATTCGGTGCTAACCACCAGCTTGTCCGCCCGCGCCGAGCGCGTCCGGCGTTCCAGCATCACCGCCCACAGCCACAACGGCATGCTGGCGATGGCGAGCAGGCTGCCGACCCAGCCGGTCGACGTCCACCCGAACCCGGCGGCAATCGCGAGTCCGCCCAGGAACGGCCCGAGCGCGTTGGCGGTGTTGAACGCGGAATGGTTGAGCGCCGCGGCCAGCCCCTGCGCGTCGCCCGAGACGTCCATCAGGCGCGTCTGCAAGACGGTGCCCAGCGCGCCGCCCACGCCCACGAGGAACACGTTCAGCGTGATCAGCCACACGTTGTGGGCCATGAACGGGAACAGGGCCAGCACCACGGCCGACCACAGCAGCAACAGGCCCGCTGTGCGCATGACGGCGCGATCGGCAAACACCGGCACGACCATGTTGCCCACCGTCAGGCCGACGCCGAAGGCGCTCAGCACCAGCGGCACCGTGGCGGGAGAGACCTGCGTGACCGCAGTCAGCGTGTCCGCCAGGTAGGTGTAGATGGAGAACAGCCCGCCGAACCCGACGGCGCCGATGGCCAGGGTGATCCACACCTGGCCGCGGCCAAGCGCGCTCAGTTCGCGCAGCGGGCTGGCGTGCGGATCGGCGGCCGTGTCCGGGGCGTAGGCGCGCACGCTCAGCATGGTCAGCACCGCCAGCAGCGACACCAGGCCAAAGCTCCAGCGCCAGCCGATGACCTGGCCCAGCCAGTTGGCCATCGGCACGCCGACGATGGTGGCCACCGTCAGGCCCAGGAACACGCGGCCCACGGCCACGGTGCGCCGGTTGGCCGGCACCATCGAACTGGCCACGAGCGACGCGATGCCGAAGTAGGCGCCGTGCGGCAGGCCGCTGAGGAACCGGAAAAACAGCATCCAGTGGTAATTGGGCGCGATCGCGCTCAGGCCGTTGCCGATGGCGAACAGCCCCATCAGCGCAATCAGCAGCCGGCGGCGCGGCATGCGGGCGCCCAGCACGGCAAGGATGGGCGCGCCGACCACGACGCCCAACGCGTACGCGCTGATCACATGGCCGGCGGTGGGGGCATCGATGCCCAGCGACTGTGAGAAGTAGGGAAGCAGGCTCATCGTCGCGAATTCGGTGGTGCCGATCGCGAAGCTGCCAACGGCAAGCGCCAGCAGCACCAGGGCGGGCCGGTGCTGCGAGGAAACGGAATGGGACATGGAGACTACGAAGAGGATTGCGGAATGCTGCGATGCAGCAGACCCATTGTAGTGGCCCTAACCTGTCATTTGCATGTCGGATGCTGTCGTGCTTGCCGATCGGCGACAAGGGCCTTTTCTCAGGCGTCGCGGTGGCTTTTGGCGCTTGTTGATCTATGTCGTATTTGAACGTCCAAATATAAGAAAGTTTTGATGGTTCGGGTATTCGGGGGTCAGTAGATTGAGAGAAAAATCCTTATCGATCAAATGGTTAAGGATTTTTTTTGAGATGAATTCTTCGATAACGTCTGCGCCTTCGCGCTGGGTGGATAGCCATGAACCACGTCCTTTCGTCTTTCTGCAATGCAACCAAAATCTTTCAAGGAGGCGCGCGCCGCGCCGGCCGCTGGCGCGTCGTCTGTAGCAGCAGGCGCCTCGCCGCTTCTGCCGCAGGCGTTCTTTTGGTCGGTGCCGGAAGTCTGGCATTGGCGCCCGCTGCCCGAGCCAACGGGGAATTGCAGCTATGCGACCCCGCCGCGGGAAACGGGATCATCGTCAACGCCCATCCCTCACCCAACACCACCCTTAACTGCTCTGCGCTCGGCGAGGCCTTTTCCCTGAACAACGCCGCAAGCACCGGCCTGGCATCAGGATTGCCCCTCTCGTCAGCCAGGGTGACCGGGTATGACGACGGCACGCTGGAATTGAAGGGCGAAAACGGCATCCACATGCTGAACAGCATCTACATGAACGGAAACCAGATCACTCAGGTTGGCGCAGGCGTGTTGTCGTCCACCAGCCTGGACGCGGTGAATGGATCGCAGCTCTACGCGACCAATCTGCAAGTGCAGTCCAACAGCACGGCCATCACGACGTTGGGCACCTCTGTCGCGCAGAACACGGCCAACCTGAACACGCTGACCACCAACCTCAACAACGGGACCGTCGGTCTGGTCCGGCAGGATGCGGTCACCGGCGCCATCTCCGTGGCCGCGTCCACAGGCGGCAACGTGATCAACATGTCGGGCACGGACGGCACGCGCACCATCACGGGCGTCGCTAGCGGCATCATCTCCGCAACCAGCACGGACGCTGTCAATGGCAGCCAGCTCTATGCCCTTTCGCAACAGGTCGGCCAGATGAACGCCGCCAACGCCTACGTCAGCGTCGACGGCGCGGGCGACGGCAGCGACAACGCCGCGGCGGGCACGGGCACGATGGGCACGGCGGTCGGAGCCAACGCCACCGTTACCGCGTCCAACGGCGTGGCCATCGGCGCCAACGCCTC
>DMTA01000385.1 GCA_003454835.1 Achromobacter sp.
GGCGCCGCATGACCGGCCGGCTGGCGCGTTTTGTCGACGAAGCCGGCCAAGAGGCCCTGCGCGAAGCCAGCCTGCTGCCCTGCCGCACCCTGCTGATGGTGGCCGGCGACGACTCCATCGTGGCGGCCGAAGGCAGCCGCCAGTTCGCCCAGCGGGCGCCTGCGGAATTGCTTACCCTGCGCTGGTACGACACCGCCTGGCACGAAATCTTCAACGAAACCGCCCCCATTGCCGACCCCGTCTATGCTGACCTGGACGAATGGCTGGCGCGCACCGCCCAGGCATTGTCCCTGTCCCCAGTACTGGTTCCCTCAGCACAGGAGGCCAGCACCCCGTAAAATCCGGCGACAGCCCCCAACGAGAACAATCCGTGACCGATACTGCCGCCAACCGCCTCGCCCGCCTAGAGGCCAACCGCTCGCTGCTGACCCAGACCCTGCGGGGCATCGAGAAAGAAGGCCTGCGCGTGGACGAACAGGGCATCCTGGCCCGCACGCCGCACCCCGCCGGGCTGGGCTCGGCGCTGACCAACGAACACGTCACCACCGATTATTCCGAATCGCTGCTCGAGCTCATCACGGGCACGCACGACAACGTGGACGCCCTGCTGGCCGAGCTTGCCAACACGCACCGCCACGTCTACACCGTGTTGGACCATGAACTGATCTGGAATCAGTCCATGCCGGCCACGCTGCCGCCCGAACCGGAAATCCCAATCGCCTGGTACGGCACGTCCAACACGGGCATGCTCAAGCACGTCTACCGCCGGGGTCTCGCCGAACGCTACGGCAAAACGATGCAATGCATCGCCGGCGTGCACTACAACTTCTCGCTGCCCGAAGCCCTGTGGTCCGTGCTCGACACGCAGC
Source organism: Achromobacter sp. (assembly GCA_003454835.1). GTDB lineage: Bacteria > Pseudomonadota > Gammaproteobacteria > Burkholderiales > Burkholderiaceae_B > Achromobacter. Next base: position 870 of record DMTA01000385.1, read on the forward strand.
CCGGCTCCGACCAGGATCGCCGCTCGCGCGGGTACATCGGCCTGATCCGCAACTTCACGCGGTTTTCGTGGCTGTTGATGTACCTGTTCGGCTCGGCCCCCGCGCTGGCCAGCGGCTTCCTGCAAGGCCAGGACCACGCGCTGGACAAGCTGGGCGACCACACCCTTTACCTGCCCTACGCCACCAGCCTGCGCATGAGCGATCTGGGCTACCAGAACAAGGCGCAGTCGCAGCTCAAGCTCTGCTACAACGACCTGGACACCTTCCTCGGCCGCCTGTACGGCGCCGTGACACAGCCCTGGCCCGACTATCAAAAGATCGGCACCCACCGCGACGGCGAATGGATCCAGCTCAACACCAACGTGCTGCAGATCGAAAACGAGTACTACTCGAGCATCCGCCCCAAGCGCGCCACGGGCCGCTGCGAACGCCCCATCACCGCGCTGGCCGAGCGCGGCGTGCAGTATGTGGAAGTGCGCTGCCTGGATATCGACCCGTTCTCGCCGGTGGGCATTGATGCCACCACCGCCCGTTTCGTCGACGCCTTCCTGCTGTTCTGCACGGCATCCGACAGCCCGTTCTTCCCGGCCAATGGCTACTGTCAGCGCAGCGCGGACAACTTCTCGGTCGTCGTCAAGGAAGGCCGCAAGCCGGGCCTCACGCTGGATCGCGACGGCCAGACCATCGGCCTGACGCAATGGGGCCACGAACTGCTGGACCAGATCGCGCCGTACGCCGCGCTGTACGACAGCGCCGTGGGTGGCACCGCCTACGCGGACGCCCTGGCCGCGCAACGCGCCAAGCTGGACCAGCCCGACACCACGCCGTCGGCACGCCTGCTGGCCGAACTGAAGGACAGCGGCCTGTCGTTCCACGACTACTCGCTGGCGCTGAGCCGCAAGCATGCGGACGCGCTGCGCGCGCAACCGCTGCCGGCCGACGTGGCCACGTCCTATCAGCAAGCCGCCGCGGAATCCGCCGCCGAACAGCTTCGCCTGGAACAGTCGGACACTGAAGACTTCGATACCTACGTGACCCGCTATCACGCCGCGCTGAAGGCGCCGCGCAAATAAGGCGTATCGTTAGGGATTGGTCCGCGCCGCGCCCCTGCGGGGTGCGCGTGCGGGCCTTACCAGTCACATCAGGAGGTTTTATCCATGCGCCGCACCGCAAAATTTCTGCTGGCCCTGGCGGCCAGCGTGGCGGGCATCGCCCACGCCGCGCCGCCCATGCAGACCGTGGAATCCGTGGACCTGAAACGCTACGTGGGGATGTGGTACGAAATCGCCAACTTCCCCATGTTCTTCCAGCGCAATTGCGTGGGAGACACCACGGCCGAATACACCGCGCATCCGGACGGCACCATCGGCGTGAACAACCGCTGCCGCACCAAGGACGGGGATATCGATTCGGCATCGGGCACGGCCACGGTGGTCGAAGGCAGCAATAACGCCAAGCTCGAGGTCACCTTCTTCAAGCCGTTCAAGGGCGATTACTGGGTGATCGGCCTGGATCCCGAATACCGCTGGTCCGTCGTCGGCACGCCCGACCGCAAGTACCTGTGGATCCTGTCGCGCTCGCCCAAGCTGCCCAAGGAAGAACTGGACAAGGCGCTGGCTGCCGCCACGGCGCAGGGCTATCAGCTCGACGAACTGCGTTACACGCCGCAGAAATAAGCACGGCGGAAGGCAGCGCTGCAGAAATAAGCTCGACAGAAGGCAGCGCTGCAGAAGTCAGCGCTGCCGAAGTGAATGCCGATATCAGCCCGCGGCGTAGTCGCGGGCTAGCCTGACCACCGTCACGCCAGGCTTCAACTGCCGCAGCGACGGCATGATCAGCGTGCAGTGGTCGTAGGGCGTCACCACCGGCTGCTCGTCGGCCCAGCCGATCAGCGCCCCGGCCTTTTCAAACGTTTCCAGTCCCGACCAGGGGCCGGCAAACCGCACATTCATCGACGGCGCCACCACGGCGTCCGTCACTTCCAGGACGCGTTGCGCCGCCGGATCCGGCAGCAGCCAGCCGTCGGGCAGGTCCGACGCGTCAATCACGCCCGATTCCACCAGCATCCGCGCCACCATGTCGCGCGCAACATCGCGCGACGACAGGTCGCCGTGGAAGCCGCATTCGATCAGCAGGGCGCAGGCGTCATCGCGGGCCGGGTCGCCAAAGTGCTCGAAGTCTCGCATGCGCACGCCGTCCTTGTGGCCGGCATCCACGATGACGTGCTGCGGCGCCTTCAGGCGGCGCGCCAGCGCGACATTGCGCGGCAGCACACCCGTCAGCAGCAGCGGCGCCCCCGGCTCGTGCATCGAATGCAGGTCCAGCAGCCAGTCGGCGCGCCGCACCCACGGGCGCAGCGCCGCCCCGCGCTGACGATCCGGCGATGTAGGGTTGTCCAGGCGCTCGGCGCTCCAGACGCGGTTCATGTCTTCCTGCACAAAACGCGACGCATCGTGGTTCGAGTGATCGAAGCGGTCGAACGCATCGAGGTTGCAGAAGGCCAGGGTCAGGCTGCCGCGGCGCGGCCGCAGACCCGAGGCCAGCAGGTCCTTCAGCGCCCACGCGCCGCACAGCTCGTTGCCGTGCACCAGCGCGCTCACCATGAGCGCCCGTCCCGGCACGCCCGAATCAAAGTGCCACACGCCCGGCGTGTCGGTATTGCCGGCGCGCTCGGCGGCGATGTCGGGAACGGGGAGCTTGAATTCCATGGTGATATCCGCTTGATGCCTGGTCTTTCGATGTGGTGATGCGTCGCGCACAGCCTTATTGCGCTTCGATCTTGGCGGCCTTGACCAGCGCGCCATACTTCTTGGTTTCTTCGGCCTGGAACGCCACCGGGTCCACGCCCGGCTTGGCGACTTCGCCGCCAGCGTCCTGCATCTTGGCGCGGAACTGGTCCGACTTCAGCGTTTCATCCAGCACTGCGCGCAGCTTGGTCACCACCGGCTCGGGCAGGCCGGCCGGGCCGTACAACGCGAACCACAGGTTGATGTCCACCGACTCGAAGCCCTTGGTGGCGGCCAGCGGCGCAATTTCCGGCGCGGCGGGCGAGCGCTTGTTCTCGGTCAGGCCCAGCGCGACGATGTTGCCGCTGCGCACTTGCGGCAGCCCCGAGGACAGCACCAGCATGCCGTAATCCAGCTGCCCGCTCATCAGGTCGGTCACCAGCGGCGACACGCCGCGGTATGGCACGTGTTCGGCGCGGGTGCCGGTGGCCTCATTGATCATCTCGCCGGCCAGGTGCAGCGTCGTGCCCACGCCCGACGAGCCGTAATTGAACGTGCCGGGCGCGGCGCCCTTCAGCTTTTCCAGATAGTCGGCGGCGGTCTTCACGCCCGAGTTCTTGCTGGCGGCCAGCAGCATCGGCTGCGATGCCACGATGCCCAGCGCCGTGAAATCCTTGGCGCTGTCGTACTTCACGGCGGTATTGATCATGCGGGCGATCACCATTTCGTTGGTGGAGCCCAAAAAGATGGTGTAACCGTCCGGCGCGGCGCGCGCCACGCGCTGGGCGCCGATCGTGCCGCCGGCGCCGCCCACGTTCTCGACCACGACCGTCTGGCCCAGGCGCTTGCCCAGCTCTTCGCCCAAGAGGCGCGCGGTCAGGTCCAGGCTGCCGCCTGCGGGGTAGCCGACGATCAGCGAGATGCTGCGGGCCGGGTAATCGGCCGCGCTGGCGGCAGGCGCCACGGCAAGCGCCGAGACGGCGCAAAACGAAACTAGGGCCGCGCGCAGCGGCTTCACGATGGACTTCATGACTTTCTCCCTGGGGTGCTGTGGGTGGACGGCGGAGCCGTCTCTTTTGATTTCGGGGGCTATTTTCGAGCGTGGCCCAGAAGCAGTCCGTGCCAAAACGGCACATCGTTGTGCTGATCGGGTTTCAGGCGGCAAGTTTCGGCCTTTGGACTTCAGGCGCAGGACGACAGGCGCCGAACTTCAAGCGCCAAAACACAGACCCGAATTCACGCCTTGCGATTCGCCGTCGCGTCCCAGGCGGCTTCGGCCAGGTCGGTCAACCGCGCCCGCGGGCGGTACAGGCGGACTTCGAACGCAATCTCGTCGCTACGCCCGCCCAATTCAGCCAGCGCGCCGCGCCGGCAGTCGGCCGCCACCATCGACCACGGCAGCCACGCCACCCCCACGCCCTTGGCGACCGCGCCATGCGCCGCGTCCAGGGAATCGCTGCGCACAAACGGCGTCAGCGCATACGGCGTGGCTTCGAGTCGATCCCCCACGATGCGCTCCATCGCCAGCCCGCCGGTATAGGTGATGAGCGGCACGGGCGCCCCGCCCTCCTGCAGCAGAAAACGCGGCCGGCCCCGGGTATCCATCTGGCTGACCGGCACCAGCTTGTCGGTCGCCAGCGTCATGTACCGGTAGCGCGAAGGGCTGAGCGGCACGGACAGCGCCGGATGCTCGTAGCAGCACAACAGGTCCACCTTGCCCTGTTCCAGCCGCACCACCAGGTCCTGCGCCTTGCCGGTGGACAGCTCCACCTGCGTGCCGTCCGTCAGCACGCGTGGCGTGCGGTGCCGCAGCCGCGCGATCCAGTCGGCAACCAGCGTGCGCGCCAGGCTGCGGCCCGTGGCGATGCCCAGGA
>DMTA01000495.1:0-3751 GCA_003454835.1 Achromobacter sp.
CGGCGCCAGCCAGCAGGCCGGCGGCGGCGAAGAGCGCGCTGCGTCGCGCCAGGCGTTTGAACAGAGGGGTCATGGAGCGTCTCCTTGAAATTGGAATAGCTGCAACGGCGTGTCGGCAAGTACGGCGCGCCGTTGTGCGGGGTCGTCGATCCAGGCGTCCAGCCACTCAACCGCGGCGGAATAGGACGCCAGGTGGCGATGTTCGGTATGGGGCCAGTCGCTGCGCCACATCAGGCGTTCGGGCGTGTAGGCGTCCAGCAATTGCTGGGTGGCCAGACGGCCGGAGGCGGCGCAGGCCGGTGCGGCCCAGTTGCGGTACGGCGCGGCCAGCTTGACCCAGATCCGGCCGCTGTCCGCCTGGCGCAGCAGATATTGGAAGCCTGCATCCAGGACGCCGAGCGCGGGATCCGGGCGGCCGAAGTGGTCGACCACGATGCGGCAGCCGGCCGCCAGCAGAGCCGGCACCACGCCATCCAGGCGTGCGGCCTGCAGGTGCACTTCAACGTGCCAACCCAACGCATTCACGCGCGCCAGCAAGGTCTGCCATGCGGGCGTTCGCAGATCAGGCGTGTCCAGGCCGACGAGGTTCAGACGAATGCCGACCACGCCGGCATCGGCCAAGGCTTGCAGTTCGTATTCGGCGGCATCCTGCGCCACGACGGCCACGCCGCGCAGGCGTGCGGGGGCGACGCGAAGCGCCTCAAGCAGATGGCTGTTGTCCGTGCCCAGAAAGCTGGGCTGCACCAGGACGCCGTGGGTCAAGCCGTGCGTGTCCAGCAGGCCCAGGTACTCGGCCAGCGTGGCGTCGTAGTCCGGCGTGTGGCGGCGCGTGTTTGCCAAGGCGAGGCCTTGGTGGAACACATGGGCGTGGGTGTCGACGGCGGCGCCTGGCATCGGCGATGACAAATCGGTCTCCTCATGCGGCGCGCCGTTGCTTGGAACGGCGACGCGCTATGTAATCTTCTGTAAGTCGGGATTCTAGGAAGTAGAGGTATAGTTTTCCATTCTGGTAAGGCGCTTTAAATATATTGGAACGTTATGGAAACCAGACATCTGCGGTACTTCCTGGCAGTGGTGGACCACGGCAGCGTGAGCCGCGCCTCGGACTGGCTGGGCATCGCGCAGCCCGCGCTGAGCCAGGCATTGACCCGCATGGAGAAAGATCTGGGCGTGCGGCTGTTCGAACGGTCGCGGCAGGGCACGACGCCCACGCCCGCCGCGCAGGCCATTCTGGAAGATGTGCGCGCCAGCGTCGCGCGGATTGACGCGGCGGCCCGGCGCGCTAGGGAGATCGGGCGTGGCAGCGCAGGCCAGTTGACGGTCGGGCTGGTGTCCTCGGCGCTCTTTGACACCTTGCCCCGCGCGCTGCGCCAGATGCGCAAGCAGGCGCCCGGCGTGCGCATCATCCTGCGCGAAATGAGCAACGCCCAACAGGCCGAGGCGTTGCAGACCGGAGAGATCGACATCGGCCTGATGCACACGCCCGTCGCCGTGGGCGGCCGCATGCGCGAGCGCCAATTGCTGCGCGACCGGCTGGTGGCGGCCGTGCCCGACGAGTTCGGAGTCGACGCCGACGGCCAGGTGTCGATGGCGCAGATCGCGCAGGCGGGCCTGGTGATGTACCCGCAGACACAACTGCCAGCATTTTATGCGGACATCCTGGACGCCATGCGCAAGGGCGGACACGACGCGCACGTGAATCAGGAGGCAAGCCTCACGCTGACAGTGCTTTCGTGTGTGGCGGGCGGCTGCGGCGTTGCCTTGCTGCCCAGCTGGATCCGGTCCATGGGATTTCGGGGCGTACGCTTTTGCGAAGTGCGCGATGGCGAGCGCCTGCCCAGCTTCGACTTGAGCGCGATCTGGCCGGCGCGCAGCGTGCCGACGCTGGCGGATCTGTTCGCGAATCTGGATCTCAGATCCGAATAAAGTGGCGAACGCCTTTCAACGTCCCTTCAACGTCCTTCAAGCCGACTTAAGCCAGGCTTAAAGCCTCGTTTTTGCCGGAACTGCGGCCGATCCCGCCGTCTAACCAGGAACGTCTTTGCGAGGTTCCGGGCTCATGGATCTGAATTGGCAGCAGCAACTCGCGGAAAGCGCCTTGTGGCTCGTGCGCGCATTCGGCATTTCCGCCGTCGCGCTGGCGCTGGTCACACTCGTACTGACCCGCACCACCGTCTGGGGCCGCAAATTCTGGCGGCTTGCCTGGCCGTATCTCACGCCCCGCCGTAGTTGGCGCCCGATGTTGACGCTGGCGTTGCTGCTGTTCCTGGCAATGTTCGCGGTGCGCATGACCGTGCTGTTTTCGTTCTGGTACAACGGCTTCTACAGCGCGCTGCAGGCGCTGGATCAGGCCGTCTTCTGGCACTTTCTCGGCATCTTCGCCGTGCTGGCCACCGTGCACGTGGTGCGCAGCCTGGCCGACAGTTATGTGGGCCAGGCCTTCGACATCCATTGGCGCGTCTGGCTGAACGATCGGCTGACGCGCGACTGGCTGGGCGCGGGCGCCTACTACCGCGGCCACTTCCTGGCCGAGCCCGTCGACAACCCCGATCAGCGGATCGAGCAGGACATTGCGCAGTTCGTGACGGGCTCGCGCACGCTGGCCATCGGCGCGTTGAGCGCGATCGTGTCGCTGGTGGCCTTCACGTCGATCCTGTGGGGGTTGTCGGGCCCGTTGACACTGGGCGGCGTTGAAATCCCGCGCGCCATGGTGTTCGTCGTGTACCTGTACGTCATCGTCGCCACATGGCTGGCCTTCAAGATCGGCCGCCCGCTGATCAAGCTGAACTTCCTGTCCGAGCGCCTGACCGCCAACTTCCGTTATGCGCTGGTGCGCCTGCGCGAGAACGCCGAGAACGTCGCCTTCTACCAGGGTGAGGAAGTCGAGCGCGCGACCTTGTGGACCCGCTTCACGTCCTATATCGCCAATCTCTGGCAGCGCGTGTACCGGGGCTTGAAGTTCGACGGCTTCAATCTGTCGGTCAGCCAGATCGCGGTGGTCTTTCCGTTCATCTTGCAGGCGCCGCGTTTCTTCAGCGGCGCGATCAAGCTGGGGGACGTCATGCAGACCTCGCAGGCTTTTGGTCAGGTGCAGGAGTCGCTGTCGTTCTTTCGCAGTTCGTACGACACGTTCGCGCAGTACCGCGCCACGCTGGATCGTCTGAACGGATTCCTGGATGCCAACGAGGCCGCGCGTGCGCTGCCGCAGGTGCAGACGCAAGCCCTGCCGGACGGCCTGCAGATCGAAGGCCTGAACGTGTCGCGCCCGGACGGCGCGCGTCTCCTGGAAAACCTGAACCTGCGACTGCATCCCGGTCAGGCCCTGCTGATCAAGGGGCCGTCGGGCAGCGGCAAGACAACGTTGCTGCGTGCGCTGGCGGGGCTGTGGCCGTATGCCAGCGGCGATGTGCGGCGGCCGCAGGGCGGAGCCGCGTTGTTCCTGTCGCAGCGGCCTTATCTGCCGCTGGGCGATCTGCGGGGCGCGGTGGCGTATCCGGGCCCGGCGCTGCCGGCGGACGACGCGCGCCTGGCCGACGCGTTCAGGCAGGTCAACCTGGGGCACTTGGCAAGCCGGCTCGACGAGGTGCATGACTGGTCGCGCGTCTTGTCGCTGGGCGAACAGCAGCGCATCGCGTTTGCGCGCGTGCTGTACAACCGGCCCGCGCTGGTGTTTCTGGACGAGGCCACGTCGGCTACGGATGAAGGACTGGAGCACATGCTGTACAGCCTGCTGCGTGAGGCGTTGCCGGAC
>DMTA01000495.1:3892-4629 GCA_003454835.1 Achromobacter sp.
GCATGCTGGTCAGCGTGGGGCATCGCAGCACGCTGGATGCGTTCCATACGCAGCGGCTGGATCTGGATGGAACGGGCCGCTGGACGGTCGGCCCGATGCCGGCGTCGCGCCACGGCGATGCGCTGCGCAGAGCGGCGGCATGACGGCAAAGCGGACAAGGCGCCGCGAGGGTGCCTGACACCTGGCCAAACGAAGATGTAATAAAAAAGGCCACACGCAGTGGCCTTTGCACGTCTTGCCGAAAATCAGGTCCCCACGCGCAGCGGCCCGGTCAGCTTGCGCAACGCGGCGATCACGCTTTGCGCGGTGATGCGTCCGGTCTTGGGATTGGCGGACGGAATGTTCTGGATTTCCACCGAGAACGACGCGGAATCCGACACGACCTCCACGCGGTGCACATTGCGTTCGAGGGAGGGATCCGCCCAGATTTCCAGCGTGGTGCGGTCCGGGCCGATGCCCGCCAGCGACACGCTGACGGCCACGTTGAGGTTGGCCGGAAAGCCCACGGCGGCCTCGCGCGGCGAGCCGCGGAAGATCAGGCGCGGTTCGGTGATGCCTTCGATGTCGATGTTGTTCTCGGCAAGGTAGGGCGCGCCGAGCAGGCCGCGCACCGGCTTGCGGGTGATCATCGTGACGGAGTGGATGACGCCTTCCGCGGCCGCCGTGATGGCGTCCAGCCCAAGGATGGCGCCCGACGGCACGATGACCTGGCCGCCGTGCTGGCCCGCGATGCCGAT
>DMTA01000375.1 GCA_003454835.1 Achromobacter sp.
GGGGCGCGCTCGGATCGACCTGCGCAAACCCGGCCGCCCGCTGACGCCGCACTTCCAGATGCAGCAGCACGCCCACGATCAGATAACCCGCCACGAGCGCGGCGAAGGCCCAGCGCCATCCGACGGTATCGGCGAACAGTCCGCCCGCAAGCTGGCCGGCGGACATGCCGAGAATGGTGCCGGTCAGAAAGCGCGCCAGCGTCGCCTGCCGGCGTTCATAGGGAACGTTGTCGCCGATCCAGGCCATGGACAGCGGCACGATGCCCGCGCCGGCTGCGCCGGACAAGGCGCGACAGAACACCAGCATGTCGAGCGAACCGGCCATCACGGCGCCGGCGCTGCCCAGCGCGCACGCCACGGTGGCGACGCTGACGACGCGGTACTTGCCATATCGGTCGCCCACCGGGCCGAAGAACATCTGCAACACGCCATAGGCCACGGCAAACGCCGTGACCGCGCGCGCGGCCTGCCCGGTGGTGGTGCCGAATTCCGCCGCCAGTTGCGGCAGCATGGGATCACAGATACGGAAAGCGCTGGCGCTGACGAAGGCGGCCAGCGCCAGCAGCGCGATCGCGCGTGCTTCGGAAGACAGGGCGGGCATGGATAACCGGCGGCGGGGCGAAAGTCGAAGCCCGCACCTTACCGCAGCCCGGCCCGCTTGGCGAAGCCGCCGGACGAAGTGTCCGCCCGGCGCAACGCTCAGTAGGCGAGGCGGTAGCCCGCCGGCATGCGGCGCGCGGTGAGCAGCATCCCGCCGCTCTTGAGTTCGCGCAGCGACAGCTTGGTCTGCTCGACCTTTTCAACGCGGTAGCGGTTCAGATAGATCGGGTCGGTGGGATCCACCGGCTCGCCCGCCGACTTGGTGGTGCGCATCGTGTAGACGCCGTTCTCCACGCTCCAGCAGCCCGTCTCGCGCAGCGCGGGACGCGTCTTGCGGCCGATCTTGAGCAGGGATTCGTAGGACATGGTGCCGTCGGCCGCCAGCACGATCAGCGCTTGCATGTCGCCGGCCACGTCGCGCGGACGCGAATTGGACAACCAGGTGCCGACCATCGGGTCGCCGGCCTTGGCGGGCGTGCAAGCCACCGGCTTGGGCGGATCCGCGGGCTGGGCATCGGTGATGGTGGCGGGCTTCCTGGCGGCGCAACCGGCCAGGATCACGAGGGCGCAGGCAACGCCTGCCGTACGCAAAAACACACTGCTCATGACTTCCTCAAGACGTCCGCCGACGCGCCGCGCCGATCACACCGGCACGTCCCAGGCGCAGCGGACTTCACGCACTCTAAATAGGCGTCAGGGAAGAATCAACGAGGATCCGCGCCGTGTGCAAAAGCGCAACAGTGAGGTGGCGAGCGCGCCCGGAATCCGTCCGGAAACCGCAAAAATGCGTTGGTTTCTAGCGACACCCCTCTCTATATATAGAGCGCTGTCGACGGCTTAGAGCGGCAGCCGCTGTTCGTGCTTGATCTCGCGCAGCGCCACGATGGTGCGCGTCTGCCGGATGCCCGGCATGTTGAAGAGGAACCGATGCAGGAAGCGGTCATACGCTTCTGGGCTTTCCACGAGGATCTTCAACAGGAAGTCGGAGTCTCCGGTGACCGCATAGCACTCCAGGATTTCCGGCGCATCGCGCACCGACCGCTCGAAATTTTCAACGGTGTTGGCCGAGTGCCGCTCCAGGCTGATCTGCGCAAACATGCAGCCCAGCCCCACCTTGCTGCGGTCGACCTGGGCGCTGTAGCCCTGGATCACCCCGCTCGCCTCCATCGCCTTCACCCGCCGCCACACCGGCGCGGCGGACAGCCCCACCTTCTCGGAAAGCTGCTGCGCCGAGGCCCGGCCGTCTTCCTGCAGGGCCTTGAGGATGCCGATATCGGTCTTGTCCATTCGGTTGTCTCCTGATTTTTTTGGAATACGAAATGTTCATTGCGAATTATAGGGATAGCACGATCCAAAAACGCAATAAACCTGATCCCTCGCGAACCTATCATGGTGCCAAATACGAGGAGCATTGACTATGGACGGTACCCCCGCCGCCGCACCCGAGCTGGACCTTGAGTATCAGCTCGCCGACAACCTGACGCGCGAGTCCGGCCGCATCTTCCTGACCGGCACCCAGGCCCTGGTGCGCATGATGCTCACGCAGCGCCGGGTGGACCGCGAGCGCGGCCTGAACACGGCCGGCTTCGTGTCGGGGTATCGCGGATCGCCGCTGGGCGGTGTCGACATGGCCATGTGGAAGGCGCAGAAGGCGCTGGACGCCAACCAGATCACCTTCCTGCCGGGCATCAACGAAGACATGGCCGCCACCGCGGTCATGGGGACGCAGCAGGCGGGCGTGCGCGCCGACCGCAATGTCGATGGCGTGTTTGCCATGTGGTACGGCAAAGGCCCGGGCGTGGACCGCGCCGGCGACGCGCTGCATCACGGCAATGCCGCGGGCGCCTCGCGCAATGGCGGCGTGCTGGTGGTGGTGGGCGACGACCACACCGCCGTGTCGTCCTCGATCCCGCACGCCAGCGAGGCCTCGCTGATCGGCTGGCAGATGCCCATCGTGCATCCGACGTCGATCGACGAGTACGAGACCTTTGCGCTGTGGGGCTGGGCGCTCTCGCGTTATGCCGGCACCTGGGTCGCGTTCAAGGCGGTGTCCGAGACCATCGAAAGCGGCCACTCCTTCACCCCTGCTCCGATCCAGACCTATGACATGCCCGCAGATCCCGACATGCCGCCCGGATCGCTGGAGTATTCGGCACGCGACTTCCTGTCCCTGGCGGTCGAGACGCGCATGAACCAGCGCATGAAGGCGGTCGCCGCCTTCGCGCGCCGCCACAGCCTCGACAAGCTGACCTGTCCGGCGCCCAAGGCAACCGTGGGCATCGTCACGGTGGGCAAGGCGCACCTGGACGCCATGGAAGCGCTGGCGCGCCTGGGCGTGGATACGGTCACGGCGAACGCGCCCGTGCGCATCTACAAGCCGGGTCTCACCTGGCCGATGGACGAGGGCCGCCTGCTCGAATTCGCGCGCGGCCTGTCGCACATCCTGGTTGTCGAGGAAAAGGGCGCGGTAGTCGAAAGCCAGATCAAGGACATGCTGTTCAATCTGCCGCAGCGTCCGACGGTTGCGGGCAAGAAGGGTCTGGACGGCGAGCCGATGGTGACGTCGGCCGGCCAACTCCGCCCGTCGCTGCTGGCCGCGCCGCTGGCCGGCTGGCTGTCGCGCGCCGCGGGACTTCCCGTGAACCGCGACCTGTCCGGCTTCGAATGCCAGGCGCCGCTGTCCAACGACGCGGACGGCATGCGCCGCCGCCCCTACTTCTGTTCGGGCTGTCCGCACAGCACGTCGACCAAGGTGCCCGAGGGCAGCCAGGCGCTGTCCGGCGTGGGCTGCCACTACATGGCGGCCTGGATGGACCGCGACACGGGCGGCCTGACGCAGATGGGCGGGGAAGGCGTCGACTGGATCGGCCTGTCCCGCTACACGAAGATGCCGCACATCTTCCAGAACATGGGGGAAGGCACGTACTACCACTCGGGCTACCTGGCCATCCGCCAGGCCGTCGCGGCGCGCGCCAACATCACCTACAAGATCCTGTTCAACGATGCCGTGGCGATGACGGGCGGGCAGCCGGTCGACGGCCCCATCTCGGTCCCGCAGATCTGCCAGCAGCTGCGGGGCGAGAACGTCGCACGCATCGTGGTCACCACCGACGAGCCCGAGAAGTATCAGGGCGTGGACCTCGGCCCCGGCATCAAGGTGCACCACCGCCGTGAGCTGGACGCGCTGCAGCGCGACCTGCGCGAGATCCCCGGCGTGACCGTCCTGATCCATGACCAGACGTGCGCCGCCGAAAAGCGCCGCCGCCGCAAGAAGAACCAGTTTCCGGATCCGGCGCGCCGCATGCTGATCAACAGCGCGGTGTGCGAAGGCTGCGGCGACTGCGGCGTGAAGTCGAACTGCCTGTCCGTCGTTCCGTTGGAAACGCCGTACGGCCGCAAGCGTGCGATCGATCAGTCGAGCTGCAACAAGGNNCAAGGCCTGATCGCCGGCCTGCCTCTGCCCGACATCCACGCGCTGGAGCATCCCTATCGCCTGCTGGTCGCCGGCATGGGCGGCACCGGTGTCATCACCATCGGCGCCATCGTGTCGATGGCCGCGCACCTGGAAGGCCTGTCGGCTGCAGTGCTGGACCTGACCGGGCTGGCGCAAAAGGGCGGC
>DMTA01000580.1 GCA_003454835.1 Achromobacter sp.
TCCTGCTGGTGCGTGCCCAAAAGCCAGGGCTTGCCCGAGCCGGCGCCGGACCGCGCGCGTGTGAGCAGGTCGGCATTGGTCGATCCGGTGCTGCCGGTCCAGGTGACGTCCTGGAAGGCGGGCAGACGTTCCGCCAGCGTCCGGGCAAGCACTTGCGGGGCGGGCAGGTCGATGGGGCTATCGGGGGCGGGCATGGCCGCGATTGTAGGGCACGCGGGCCGCGCTCGCGGCTGCAGGGTCCCAGCGTTTATGATTGACGATACATTTTTGCATCCGTACCCCGACGACATGCCGCATTCCGCATTGCTTGCGACCGCCGCCGCGCCTTTCCGCCACGAAGGCGGGGTTTGCCACGTCGGCGGCGACTGGAGCGTTCTGGCGTTGGCCGAGTCGGGCGAAGTGGAACGCAGACGCGTGGCGCTCGCGCGGGCGGCCAAGGAGGGCGCGCGCTGGGACATGCACGCGATCCACCGGCTGGATACGATCGGCGCGCTGATCATCTGGCAGGCCTGGGGTGAAAAGATACCCGAACGTGTGCGGTGGGGCGCGGGGCAGCAGGACGTCTTCAACGCGCTGGCGATGAACAAGGGCGAAGCGCCTGCGGCGGCCCCCAAGCCCGAGACCTGGACGTGGGTGCGCGCCACGGGCGGCGCGATCCTGCAAGCTGCTGAAAACGGCAAGGCCCTGCTCATCATGCTGGGTCAGCTGGTGCTGGACGTGGGCGCCATGCTGCGCCGGCCCTGGCTGGGTCCGTGGCGCGAGATTTCGGCGCAGGTGTACCGGACCGGCGCGCAGGCGCTGGGCATCACGGCGCTGGTGGGCTTTCTGATCGGCGTGGTGCTGTCCTATCTGTCGGCGCAGCAGCTGCAGATGTTCGGCGCCGACCGCTTCATTGTGCGTCTTCTGGGCGTCTCTATCGTGCGCGAACTGGGGCCGGTGCTGGCGGCCATTCTGGTGGCCGGCCGCTCGGGGTCTGCGATTACGGCGCAGATCGGCGTGATGCGGGTCACACAGGAACTGGACGCCATGCTGGTCATGGGCATTTCGCACGGCCAGCGCCTGATCCTGCCACGCGTGGTGGCGCTTGCGATCACGATGCCGCTGCTGGTGCTGTGGACCAGCGCGATGGCTTTGGTGGGCGGCATGCTGGCGGCGCAGGCGCAGTTGGGCGTGTCCGCGCAATGGTTTCTGCAATCGCTGCCCGACGCGATCACACTGACCAATTACTGGATCGGCATGTTGAAGGGCGTGACCTTCGGCATCCTGATTGCGCTCATCGCCTGCCATTTCGGACTGCGCATTCAGCCCAACACCGAAAGCCTGGGCCGCGGCACAACGACGTCCGTGGTTACATCGATCACGGGCGTGATTCTGCTGGATGCGGTGTATGCCGTCATCTTCAGTTCGGTGGGCATCTGATGAATAACGCCACTCAGAACCGGCTGTTCACCGAAGAGGGCGTGACCGTCGAGCCGGTCATTACCGTGCGCGGTCTGCGTACCGCGTTTGGCGACCACGTCGTGCACGAGAACCTGGACCTGACGGTGTTTCCGGGCGAGATCCTGGTGCTGGTCGGCGGCTCGGGCACGGGCAAGACCGTGCTGCTGAGGCAGATCATCGGGCTGGACGTGCCGGCGGCGGGCACGGTAAAGGTGCTGGGGCACACGCTGTCGGAATTGACTGCGGGCGAGCGCCGGCGTCTGTCATACCGCTGGGGCATGCTGTTCCAGGCGGGGGCGCTGTTCTCGGCGCTGTCGGTGTTCGACAACGTGGCGCTGCCCCTGCGCGAACTGCGCACGGTGCCGGAAGATCTGGTGCGCGACGTCGTCATGTGCCGCCTGGCCATGGTGGGCCTGTCGTCGCGCGATGCGGACAAGCGCCCCTCGGACCTGTCGGGCGGCATGGTCAAGCGCGTGGCGCTGGCGCGAGCGCTGTCGCTGGACCCGGAATTGCTGTTCCTCGACGAGCCCACGGCCGGACTCGATCCGCTGCGGTCTGACGAGTTCGTGGACCTGGTGCGCAGTCTGCACCGGCAGCTTGGCTTTACCGTCGTCATGGTGACGCACGACCTGGACACGCTGCTGGCGCTGGCCACGCGCGTGGCCGTGCTGGCGGAGAAGCGGGTGATCATTTGCGACACGGTGCCTGAAGTCCTGAAGTTCGATCACCCGTTCATACATACATTCTTCCTGGGCGAGCGCGGTCTGCGCGCGCTGGGAGATCTGGCACCGAAGGGAATGCACCATGGAAAACCGTAGTCATGCGCTCATGGCCGGTATCTTCACGCTGGTCCTGCTGGCTGCCGCGACGCTGACGGCCATCTGGATCGGCCGCGACCGGACGCAACTGAAGCCATACGAAATCATTTCGGCCACGGCCGTCACGGGCCTGAACCCGCAATCGGCCGTGCGCTACCAGGGCGTGCCCGTGGGCCGCGTGCAGTCGCTGGCGCTCAATCCCGACAAACCCGGGCAGGTCCGCATCCGCATCGGCGTGGCGCCCAACACGCCGATCACCGAATCGACGTGGGCTGAACTTGGCGTACAGGGCGTGACCGGCATGGCCAACGTGGACCTGCGCGACGATGGCTCGTCGCTCAAGCGCCTGACGTCCACCGCCGAGCATCCGGCAGCCATTCCGCTGCGTCCGGGTTTTCTGGACCGCATCGAGAAGCGCGGCGACCAGTTGATCTCCAACGTCGAAGTCGCGACCGAACAATTGAAGCGCGTGCTGAGCGAACAGAACGTGCAGGCGCTCACGGCCAGCCTGCAGAACGCCAACGACATCTCGCTGTCCCTGAAGGAAGCCAGCCGCGACCTCGCGCCTACGCTGGCCAAGCTCGGACCGCTGATGGATTCGCTGAACAGCACGTCGCGCCAGGCCGACCGCGCCGCGCGCGAGATCGGCGATCTGGCCCAGCAGGCCCGCCAGTCGCTGGCGCGCCTGAATGCGCCCGACGGCCCGTTGGCCGTCGCAACGCGCAGCCTGAACGACATCGCTCTGGCCGCCGCGCGGCTGGATGGCGAGACGC
>DMTA01000234.1 GCA_003454835.1 Achromobacter sp.
CGGATGAGGGAGTCGCGGGCGCGGCGGAAACCGCGGCGGGCGGGCCGATGGCGCGGGAATTGTTCACGGCCGGATCAAGCGTAGGCGCGTATCGCATGGCGCGGCAGCTCCACCCAGCAGCGGCCGGCAGCGTGAGGGCCCAGCAGGGCGTCTCCGGTTTCAGGGGACACGATCGAATGGACCGTGGCGCCGGGCACGCCTTCCAGACGCAGCGCAAGACGATAGCTGCGTCCCAGGAACACGCCGTCCAGCACGTCGGCCAGCATGGCGTTCGGTTCTTCCGGCTTGGCCATGCTGACGCGCACGGCTTCCGGCCGCACGAAAAGCTTGCCCGACCGGGCGTCCAAAGCCGCTTCCACCGCCAGCTCCTGGCGGCCCACGCGAGCGCGATGGGCGTCGATGCGTTCGAACGGCAGCCAGTTGGCCTCGCCCACGAAGTCGGCGATGAAGGCCGATCCCGGCTGGCGATACAGTTCGCGCGGCGTGCCGTACTGTTCGATCACGCCGCCGTTCATCACGGCGATGCGGTCGGCCATCACCATGGCCTCTTCCTGGTCATGGGTCACCATGAGCGTGGTGATCGACAGGCGCTTTTGCAGCGCGCGCAGTTCGATGCGCAGGTGTTCGCGCACCCGTGCATCCAGCGCGGACATGGGTTCGTCCAGCAGCAGCAGGGACGGCGACGGCGCCAGGGCGCGCGCCAGCGCCACGCGCTGCTGCTGGCCGCCGGAGATCTGACCCGGATATTTCTGCGCCGCGCCGGCCAGGCCGACGAGCGTCAGCATTTCCTCGACACGGTTGGCGACATGATTGCGGTGCGCGCGCTTGCCGCTCAAACCGTAGGCGACGTTCTGGGCCACGGTCAGGTTCGGGAACAGCGCATAGGACTGGAACAGGATGCCGTAGTCACGCGCCTGCGGCTCGGCGTGGGAAATATCCCGGCCGGACAGCACGATGGTTCCGCTGTCCTGGCGCTCCAGGCCGGCGATCGCGCGCAGCAGCGTCGTCTTGCCGCACCCCGACGGCCCCAGCAGACACACCAATTCTCCGGCGCGGATATCCAGCGACACATCGGCCAGCGCCGTGTGGGTGCCGAATCGCTTGACGAGATTCTGCACGGAGAGAAAGGCGGTATCGCGTTGGGGCATGGGGCCTCCGGTCTGGGAACGAAGGCAGTATGGAATCGGCGTATTGAGCGTTTATGACACTTCGCGCAAATGCAGTAATAAAAACATCAAATTATTTTGGTGTACTGGCGGTCTTGCGCATTGCGTCCAACCTTCGCCCCCGATCGTGCTCGTCGCCGAACTCAAATCCTTCTATGCCGTGGCCCGCTGCGGAACCGTCACTAAGGCCGCCGCCCAACTGGGCGTGAGTCAGCCCACGGTGACGGGACAGCTGCGCCAGCTCGAATCGCGCTACGGCATCGAACTGTTTCACCGGCAGGGGCGCGGCATGCGGCTCTCGGACGCCGGGCAGAACCTGATGCCGATGGTCGAAAAGCTGGTGCAGCAGGAAACCGAGATCGACTTCCGGCTGCGCGACGCGAGCGACCTGCGCGAAGGCAACTTGCGCATCGGCGCGACCGGCCCGTACTACATCATGGACACCGTGCGGCGTTACAACCAGCGCTATCCCGGCATCGACCTGACCGTCACGATCGGCAATTCGCAGTCGATGCTCCGGGCGCTGCAGGATTACCGCATCGAGATTGCCACTTCCTCCTTTCTGATGGATGACAAGCATCTGTACCGGCGCAAGATCGCTGCGGACCCGATCCGGGTGGTGGTGCACCGGACCCATCCGCTGGCCCGGCGCGGGCAGGTGCGGCTGGCCGATCTTGCGGACTATGCGCTGCTGCTGCGCGAGCCGGGCTCCATGACGCGACAGCTGACTGAAGAGGCGCTGCAAGCCGCCGGCGTGACCGTGCGCCGCACGCTGGAGATTGGCAGCCGCGAGTCGATCCGCCAAGGCATCCTGTGCGAGCTGGGCATCAGCCTGATCCCGTCACGCGAGATCCCGTCCCACCCCGATCTGGCGGCCCTCGACATCGAAGACGCCGGCATCGTGATGAATGAGTACCTGTACTGCCTGCGCGAGCGCCAACCGGTGCAGCTTATCGCGCGCTTTCTGGAGATGGCGCCGGCAGCCGGCTGACCGTTGCGGTCACTGCCCGCCTCTTCCCCTTGCGGCCACTCAGGAGACAACCATGGCCTTGACCCTGCAGGATATCGAACAGCTTTTCCTGGAACGCGGGCACCGTTCCTATCATGGCGAATCCGTCAGCCATCTGCGGCACGCGCTGCAGACGGCGACGCTGGCCGAACAGAATGGCGCCAACGCCCATCTCATCACGGCGTGCCTGCTGCATGACCTGGGCCATCTGATCGCCGACCGGCCCGGCACGCCGACGCTGCGCGGCATCGACGACAAGCACCAGTATTTCGTGCTGCCCTTCCTGCGCGGACTGTTCAGCGCCGCCGTGCTGGACCCCATCCGGCTGCATGTCGAGGCCAAGCGCTACCTCTGCTATGTCGAGCCGCAGTACGAAGCGAGGCTGTCCGAGGATTCCCGCCGCAGCCTGGCGCTGCAGGGCGGCAGTTTCGACGCCGGCCAGGCGGTGGACTTCGCCAGCATGCCCGGCGCGCCCGACGCAATCCGCCTGCGGCGCTGGGACGACATGGCCAAGGTGCCGGGACTGGCGACGCCGCCGCTCGACCACTTCCTGGAAATCGCCGAGAGCGTGTCCGGACGCGTCAAGCTGGCCGCGGTCTGGTAATCGCTGACCCGCGTCCATGAAAAAAGCCAGGGTGAATGCCCTGGCTTTTTGTCGTTCATTCGCCCTTGGCCACCGGCCGGGCGGGATCGCTGCACCATTCGCTCCAGGATCCTGGATACAACCGCGATCCGGACAGGCCGGCGATTTCCATCGACAGCAGGTTGTGGCAGGCCGTGATGCCCGAGCCGCACTGGTGGACGATGGACGCCGGATCGCGCCCCGCCAGGAGTACGCTGAATTCCGCGCGCAGCGCATCGGCTGACTTGAAGCGGCCATCCGGCTGCAGGTTTTCGCCGTTGGGTCGGTTCAGCGCACCGGGAATATGGCCGGCCACCGGATCCATGGGCTCGACCTCGCCGCGGTAGCGGTTGGCGGCGCGCGCATCGATCACGGTGAAGGTCGGCTGGGCAATGTTGGCCAACACCGTCTGGGCGTCCACCGAGCCGACCAGCGGCGCACCCGGCTCGACCGGCTTGCCAGGCTGCACGGCGGGCGCCGCGTCAT
>DMTA01000320.1 GCA_003454835.1 Achromobacter sp.
GGCCGCCGCTGGCCGGCCTTGCCGCCTTGCCTGATCGCGCGGCCGGCGCCGCGGGCGGCGGATAGACGCCATGCAGCCGGATTGAATCCATGTACCCGGGCGGATACAGCGACTCGTCGGCAAATGGCTTGGCGCGCGGATTCAGGCCCGCGACGCTCTTCACGTTGCCGCGGCGCATCCGGCCATCCTGCGTGTAGACAAAGCGTTCGATGGCCGAGCCCTTGGGAAAGTCGAAGGTCAGGGCGCTGCGGTCGTCCTGGACCAGCACGACCGGCCGGTCGCGGCAATTGCCGACGTCCCACGACAACACGTCGGAGCCTTGGATGGCCAGTACGGTGTAGCGGTAATCGCAATTGCGACGCTGGGTCTCGATGACGACCACGGTGCGCGGGCCGATGTTTTCCGTGCGGGCGATGCGCGCGGACTCGACGTTGTTCAAGGGCACCACGCGCTGGTTGCCCGACAGTTTCACCGAGAAGTTCTTGCCTTCGCGGCGCAGGGTGCCCAGTCCGCCATTCTGCAGCGGGAACTGGCCGATCTCCGTGCCGAACAGGGCGGCAGTGTCTACGCCGTACACGAGGTTGCCCCGAGAATTGGTCTTGACGGCGCAGGCGGACACGCCCGCCAGCAACAGGAGGCTGGCCGCAAGGCGAAGGATCAACGAACGGGATACGTGCAGGCGCAATGACATCATGGGAGGCAGGAAGACCTGGCGCCGCGCGGGCGCCTTTTTCGTCAAAGCCCTGCAATGTATCGCAAAGTTACAGCGCAGGGCCAGACTTGTTTCAATTGCGCCGGGCGAGTCGGGCCGTGCGTCGTCGCGAATCAGGCGCGGGTTCGGCCGTTCAGTTGGCGGCCTGCTTCACTTCCATCGACAGTTTCACCAGGTCGTGCACGCCGTTGCGGATGGCGGACACGGTGCGGGCCACGGTGGCGCGCAACAGGGCGATGTCGGGCAGGGTGTCGGGCGCGGCCACGAAGCTTTCCACCGAGGCCGATACGCGCGCGGGGCGATCGGCGTCCTCTTGCGGCAGCGTCAGCTTGATGGCCTTGCAACGGTTGTTCACGACGTTGATGACTTCAAGGAATTGGCCGCGCGTCAGGTTCAATTCATCTGCCTGCACGAAGGCCGGATAGACGAGGCGCAGGAATTCCGGGTCCGATTCGCTCAGGCTGAAATACATGATGCCCATGTCGGGATGCTTGAAGACCACGTCGCCTTGCTCGTCAAAGCTGGCGACCAGGCCCAGTTCTTCTTGCACCACGGTCTGGTACAGGGCGGACAGCGGGGTGGGGGTGGACATGATTCAACGCTCCGTTGGTGGTAAGTGGGAAAAAAGACGAACCCATGACCAGTGCTACGCGCCGTCGTGAAAAAGGTTCGAAAAATTTAGCGTCGAAGGATAAACCGAACCCGGCAAATCAATTGGGCGAAGTAAGGGCAGAAAAAAATCGAACCTTTTGCGCTGCGGTGCGTAGCGATCAGTACCGGCATCCGCCTCACGCAAAAAAGGAAACACCATGCAGGACAAAGCACAAGACGTACTGACGCAGGCAAAGACCCACGCAACCCGGTGGGCGGCCATTGCGGTTCAGCGCGTCAACCGGGGCGACGCGGCGGGCGCGTTGCTGTTTCTTCTGAGCACCACGCTCTTCGCCGTGGTCTCCGTGCGCATGATGGGATCGAGCGCCAGCCTGAGCTTCTACGACCTTTTGCGCCTGCAGAACGGCGGCAGCGTGCAGGGCGCGATGGCAGGGCAGGGGGCCGGCGCGGGCTTTTATGCCGTGTTGTGGCTGCTGGCCGTCGTGGGCCCGCTGCTGCCTTCGCTGCTGGAGCATCGCGCGGCCCGCCTGGGCTACTTCGCGCCGCTGGCATTGTGGGTGATTGCGTTGGCGGGCGTGGTCTCGCAGGTGCAGGAGTTCATGAATGCGACGCGCCAGTTTGCGGGCTTCATGGGTAATTCGCGCGCCGGCCGCAGCCTGGCGGGCGACATGGCGTCCAACCTGTGGAGCGGCCTGTCGTTCGGATTCGGCTTCTATCTGTCTGTCGCCATCGCGTTGGCCTTCACTGTCCGCGGGGTCGCCGCGCTGCGCCGCCGCGCTTGATTTTCCGCCCCTGCGCAGCTAAGGTGCCGCAGCCCCAAGAACCTGAACCATGAACACGCTCGAATCCAAGCGCTACGTCATCGACAACGTCGACGCGCTGCTGCGCATCATGCACGCCGACCCGCGCTACGCGCTGGCGTTTCGGAACAAGGCCGAGCAGCACATCACCCTGAAACTGCGCAGAAAGTTCTTCAACACGCCGCCCGAAGGCGTGGTGGACGCGTTCAACAATGCGCTCATGAAGTTCTTGCAGACGCGCAGTTTCAAGGACGAGGTCCTGCTGCACGGCCAGCCCGAGGGCGGATGGACGGCGCATGAGCTGGCCGTCAGCAAGCTGGGCGGCTATCTGTATCGGGGGTCGCTGCACGAGCTGATCCAGTTTCATCGCCGCACGCGGCACGAGGTGCAGTGGGCGGGTTCAGAGGAGGGCGGCGATGCGGACGGCGCGGCGTTTGACGACGTACGGGATGTGGCGGATGCCTCTCCCTTTGCCGACCCCGCGCACGCGTATGAGCACCTGTCGGTCGTCAAGCGCATGCGCGATTGCATCAACAAACTCAGCGACACGCTGAAAACCACCATGTTCCTGTATCTGGACGACATGCCGATGGAACAGATCGCCCGGCAGCAGGACCTGCACGTGCCCACCGTGAAGAGCCGCCTGCACGCCGCGCGCAAGCTGGTGACGG
>DMTA01000007.1 GCA_003454835.1 Achromobacter sp.
GCCCCTCAACAACCCACCCCGCAACCCGCCCCGGCGCCCAATGCGCCTGCGGCTGACGTCGCCGCGCCCGCCGCCAAGCCCGTCTCGCCCTCCGGAACTTCGTCGTGACCCAGGACGCAACCCAAGAAGAAGGCCAGCAAGAGACCTTCATCTCCCACCTGGTCGAGCTGCGCACCCGCCTGCTGCGCGCTGTCGGCGCCGTGGTGGCCGTGTTCATCGTGCTCTTCATCTATCCCGGCGCGTCGGCCATCTATGACGTGCTGGCCGCCCCCATGCTGGCCTCGCTGCCCGAAGGCACCCGCATGATCGCCACCGGCGTCATCACGCCCTTCATGGTGCCGGTCAAGGTCACGATGATGGCCGCGTTCATCGTGGCGCTGCCCGTGGTGCTGTATCAGGCTTGGGCTTTCGTGGCCCCGGGGCTGTACCGGCACGAGAAGCGCCTGGCGCTGCCGCTCATCGTTTCCAGCACCTTTCTGTTCATCGCAGGCATGGCGTTCTGCTATTTCGTGGTGTTCCGCACGGTGTTCCACTTCATCGCCACGTTCGCGCCGCAGTCCATCACCCCGGCGCCGGACATCGAGGCCTACCTGAGCTTCGTCATGACGATGTTCATGGCGTTCGGCATCACCTTCGAAGTCCCCGTGGCCGTGGTGCTGCTGGTGAAGATGGGCGTGGTCGAGTTGTCCAAACTGAAGGCCGCGCGCGGCTACGTGGTCGTCGGCGCCTTCATCATCGCCGCCGTCGTCACCCCGCCCGACGTGGTCAGCCAGTTCATGCTGGCGGTGCCGCTGTGCCTGCTCTATGAAGTCGGGCTGATCTGCGCCCGGATGGTCACACCGAAAGGGAGTGCGGCAGCAGACGACGCCGCCGCCGATTCCCTGACCGAACGCCACTGAAGCCGGCCAGCCGGCAAGGCAGAAGAAAACCAGAACGGTCCGCATAAAAGCGGACCGTTTCACCTTGTCGGCCCGTGACTGCAGTCCTACATTGCAGTCATGTCGCTCTCACAAAGACTGCGCACCCTCATGCGGTGGCGCGGCATCCATAGCCAGAACCAGCTTGCGCGCCTGTCAGGTGTGCCGCAGTCCTGCATCCACCGCATCCTTACCCGCGAAGACCGCTATTCACCGGCGCGCAACACGGTGGTGCGGCTGGCGCGGGCCCTGGGCACCAGCGTGCCTTGGCTGACGGATGGGGTGGTGCCCGCCAATTCGCCCCCGTTGCAGGAGGCCGCCGCCAACGACATCGACGGCTACTGTGCCGAAATCTGCGCACGGCTGGCGGCGCAACCCGACAGCACCAAGCGGCTGATCCTGGCGCTGGTGCGCGAACTCTCAGACAAACCAGACACCGGGGCCGCCCGAATGGCCGCGCGCAAATGCGCTTAGCGCGGCTTGCCCGGCCGTGTCCCCACCACGACCGCCAGGTCCGCCGGTTTGCCGCTGCGCAAGATGCCCAGCGTTGCCCGCTGGCCCGGCGGCACCTGCGCAATCTCCGACAGCAGGCCCACCGTATCCGCTACCCGCTTGCCGTTGACCGACTGGACGATATCTCCCACGCGCAGTCCGCCGCGCGCGGCCGGGCCGTCGCGCATGACCCCGGCGATGATCACACCCGCCGCATCGCGCGGCAGCTCGAAGGCCCGTGCCAGTTCCGGCGTCATGTCCTGCGGCTCCACGCCCAGCCAACCACGCTTGACCGCCCCCGTCTTGACGATGTCGTCCAAGACCTTGCGCGCAATCTCGATCGGCGTCGCAAAGCCGATGCCCATCGACCCGCCGGATTCCGAATAGATGGCGGTGTTGATGCCCACCAGATTGCCGTAGGCATCGACCAGCGCGCCGCCCGAATTGCCAGGATTGATCGCCGCGTCGGTCTGGATGAAGTTCTCGTAGGTGTTCAGCCCCAGGCCATTGCGGCCCAGCGCCGACACGATGCCCTGCGTGGTGGTCTGGCCCACCCCAAACGGATTGCCGATCGCCAGCACCACGTCGCCCACGCGCAGGCCCTTGTCCGGCGCCAGCGTCGCAGCCGGAAGCTCGCGCAGCTTGGACAGCTTGAGCACCGCAAGGTCCGTGTCCGGATCCGCGCCCACCACCTTCGCGGTGTCACGCCGTCCGTCGCGCAGCGCCACCTCGATGGCGTCGGCGGCCTGCACCACGTGATAGTTGGTCAGCACGTAGCCGTCGGCATTCACGATCACGCCCGAGCCCAGGCTGGTCGACGCCTCGCGCCGGCTCACGCCCGGCATCTGCCCGAACAGCTGGCGCAACACCGGATCGTCCGGCAGCGGAATCAACGGCACGTTCACGTGCTTGGTGGTGAAAACATTCACCACCGACGGCGCCGCCTTCGCCACGCCGTCCGCGTACGACACCGCTCCCACATCGCCCGCGGGCGCACGCCCGGCCGCGGCGGTTGCCGGCAGGACCGTGCCGGGCCCGTTCACCCGCAGCAGGTCGGGCCGCAACGTCGTCACCACGAATAGAATAGCCAGGCAGACCGTGACGGCCTGAGCAAAGATCAGCCAATATCGGCGCATGTTTCTGATAGGACTAGCAATGAATAAAGTGGACTCCCGCGTCCTGGCCAGCTGGCTGGACGACACCCTGCAGGCGGCCCGTTTCAAGGACTACTGTCCCAACGGGATGCAGGTGGAAGGCCGATCCGAGGTCGGACACATTATCACCGGTGTCACGGCCAGCGAAGCATTGCTGCGCACGGCGGTCGACCGCGGCGCCGATGCGGTGCTGGTGCATCACGGCTGGATGTGGCGCAACGAAGACCGCCGCGTCATCGGCACCCGCCGCACGCGCATGGCCTTGACGCTCAAGAACGACTTAAATCTGTTTGCCTACCATCTGCCGCTGGACGCGCATCCCACACTCGGCAACAACGCGCAGTTGGCGCGCGTGCTGGGCCTGACGCCGGCGCTACGCGACGACGGCGCGCCGCTGACCTGCGGGC
>DMTA01000293.1 GCA_003454835.1 Achromobacter sp.
CATGCCCAGCAGCCCGAACGCCCGGCGCCGCGCATGTCCCTCGAAGCTGACGCGGATCAGCGCATACACCTGCGGAAACAGCAGGGCCGCCGCCGCGCCCTGCAGGATGCGCGCGGCGATCAGCGTGTCCGGCGTGGGCGCCAGTCCGCACAGCGCCGACGCCAACGCGAACCCCGCCATGCCCAGCATAAACAGCCGCCGCCTGCCATGCCGGTCGCCCAGCCGGCTGCCCGCGATCAGCAGCACCCCGTACGCTAGTTCGTAGGCGGCGATGATGAAGTTGATCTGCGCGAAGCTGGCCGACAGCGTGGCCTGCATGCTGGGGATGGCCACGTTCACGACGAAGAGGTCGAAGATCGTGATGAATCCGCCGGATAGCAGCACGGCAAGGCCAAGATTGCCCAGGCGCGGAGAATCGGCGTGGGGGAGCGCGGGAGAGGGCGTGGGGGGAAGGCAGGAGGTAGACATGAAAAAGGCCAGAAAGTCAGGATCGGCGCTATTCTGGTCGGACCTTCAGCCTTATACAATTTAGCTATTTGTGCTATTACTGCCGGCAACAGCGTCATGACCGCATTCCTGCCTTCAACCCCGTCCGCACCGGCTACGGCGCACCGTCTGGACCGCACCCGCGCCGATCTTTCCGAATTCCTGCGGCTGCGCCGCGAGCGGCTGACCCCCGCCGACCTTGGGCTGCCGCCCGGCCGCCGCCGCCGCACGCCGGGGCTGCGGCGCGAGGAGGTCGCGGCGCTCGCGGGCGTCGGGCTGGCCTGGTACACGTGGTTCGAACAGGGCCGCAACATCAGTGTGTCGGCGTCGTTTCTGGAAAATCTGGCGCGCGTGCTCCGGCTGGACGATGCCGAGCGCCGCCACCTGTACCTGCTGGCGCATCAACGCCCGCCGGCCGAGACCGGCCGCACGTGGTGCACCGTGCCTGCGCAGGTCCGCCGCCTGATGGATGATCTGCCCGCGCGCCCCGCGTACATCCTGAATCTGCGTTGGGACGTGGTGGTGTGGAACGCCGCGGCGGACAAGGTGTTCAATTTTTCCGGGCAGGCGCCGGGCCGCCGCAATTTGCTCTGGATGCTGTTTGTGGACCCCGCGATGCGCGAGCGCTTCGTGGATTGGCCCGCGCAGGCGCCGCGCATGCTGTCCTCGTTCCGGCGCGACTTTGCCAGCGCCGCCGGCGTGTCCGACATCGCCGAACTGGTCGATGAGTTGGAACGGGTGTCGCCCGATTTCCGGACCTGGTGGCGCGAACACGACGTGCATGGTTCGTGCATGGGCCTGCGTACGCTGCATGTGGAATCACTGGGTGATATCGCATTCGAGCACGCCACCTTGAGCGTTGACGAAAGCCGCCACCTGCGGCTCGTGGTCTATGCGCCCGCGCCGGACGAGCCCAAGGCGGCGGACTTCGCCCGATGGGTGCAGGCGGATGCCACCGCGCCGAGCGAGCCGCTGCGATAAGCCGTGCTGACGACCGGCCGGTGGCGGAAAAAAGAACGGCGGAGTTGACGCCGCCAAAGCGGCAGGTATATCGTACGAGCTATCGTAAGACATATCATAAGAGGCATTCATGTCCCCCTTTTCGTTCATCGCCGCCGTCCAGCGCGCTGCTGGCGGACGCCATGCCCATGGCCATCGCGGCCATTGTCAGCATCATGGCCGCCCCGGCAACGCCCCTCCCAACGCTCCGCATCCCGGCCATCCCGGCGGCCGTCATCATGATCACCATCCGCGTCACGCCAGCGCGGGCGGCGACTGGTTCTCGGGTGGCGCCCACGGCCGAGGCGATGCAGACGGCTTCGGCGGCGATGGCCGGGGCTTCACCCGCAGCCGCAAGGTGTCCAGCGACGACTTGCAACTGATGCTGCTCGGGCTGTTGGAGCAAAACCCCAGCCACGGATACGAACTCATCAAGGCGCTGGGCGCGCTCAGCAACGGCTTCTACACCCCCAGCCCCGGCATGGTGTATCCCGCGCTCACCTATCTGGAAGAACTGGGCTACGCCACCGTCGAACAGGAAGGCGCCAAGAAGCGCTATCACCTCGCGGAACCCGGCAAGGCGCACCTGGACGCCAACCGCGAGCGCCTGACGCTGATGTTCAACAAGCTCAAGCACGTGGCACGCAAGATGGACTACATGCGCCAGGCCTGGAGCGGCCAGCCGCGAGAGACCGGCCCCGAGGGCGAGGACACCGGCACCGGCTGGCTGCCCGAATTCGTTGAGGCGCGCCAGCGGCTCAAGCGCGCGCTGCTGGATCGCACCGACGCCTCGCCCGCCGAACAACGACGCATCGCCGGCATCCTGGCGCGTGCGACCGACGAGATCAACGGCAAGTCTGGCGCCTGATCCCGTCCCAACTGACTGGAGTACCCATGAATCAAAGCGACCTCACCGTGGCGCGCGTGCGCCATACCCTCAAGATGCGCACGCTGACCGTGGCGCGCGTCGAGCGCATCGCCGGGCTGTTGGCCCGTGTCACGTTCACCGGCGAAGACTTGCAGGACTTCGTGTCCGCGTCCTTCGACGATCACGTGAAGATCTTTTTCCCCGCTGATCCCTCGCAACCGCCCGTGCTACCCACTGCCGGGCCGGACGGCATCAAGTTTCCAGACGGCTTGCCTCGGCCCGCCGCGCGCGACTACACCCCGCGCCGGTTCGACCCGGCGCGCCAGGAACTGGAGATCGAATTCGTGGTGCACGGCGACGGCCCCGCCTCGACCTGGGCCG
>DMTA01000281.1 GCA_003454835.1 Achromobacter sp.
CGGACGTCTTTGAAAGTAGGTCATCGTCAGGCTTTTATTGCTAAAATCCCCGCAGGTATCCCCTGCTGGGTTTTGTCTTTGTGGCGGCGCAAATACGCGCAGAATTACGGGGTTAGCAGGTGTCGTGCGGTGCGTGCACGATGCTGCGCTTTTAGTACCCTTCGTATATCGTTCAATTAAGTACCCTTCGTATGTCGTTCAAATAAGAAACCCCTCGCGGCTGGCGCCGCGAGGGGTTTTGTTTTGTCGCTAGGCTGGATGCAGCGCCGCGCTGGATTCTCTGTGTCGCGCGTTTGTTAGAGCGGGCTGCGGGATCCGCCAATGTATTCCTGGCGGTCGATACCGTGGCGTTGGAGTTTGTCGTAGAACGTCTTGCGGGGAATGCCTAGCGCCTCGAGTGTGGCTTTGATGTCGCCGCAGTGGGCGGTGAGAGCATCTCGGATGATTTGAGCTTCGACTTGCTCCATGCGTTCGGGAAGACTGAGCGAGCCGCCTTGCGTTGGGCTGGATTCGGGTGCTGGGCTGTTGAGAACGCCGAGCACGAAACGTTCTGCGAAGTGCGCGAGTTCGCGCACATTGCCCGGCCAGTCGTGCGTCATCAGGTGCTGGCGGATCGAGGCGGGCATGTCGGGGATGTCACGCTGGAACCGGCGCGAGGCATGACCGAGGTAGTGGGCGAAGAGCAGCGGAATGTCTTCACGGCGTTCCCGCAAGGGCGGGAGACGGATCGTGACGACATTGAGGCGGTAGAACAGATCTTCGCGGAACTTGGCGCGGATGCCGGGGCTACCCAAATCTTCTTTTGTAGCCGCGACAACTCGCAGGTCGAGGTTGCGCACTTCGTTGCTGCCGAGTGGGGTGATCTGGCGAGATTCGAGGACGCGCAGAAGTTTGACCTGGACCGCGAGCGGCATGCTTTCGATTTCGTCGAGGAACAGCGTGCCGCCGCTGGCGTGCTCGATGCGGCCGATGCGTTTCTTTTGCGCGCCTGTGAAAGCGCCGGGCTCGTGACCGAAGAGTTCGCTTTCGATGACGCTTTCCGGCAAGGCGCCGCAATTGATGGCGACAAGTGCGCGGTGCCGACGGCGACTTAGGCGGTGTAGCGCGGTGGCGACGACTTCCTTGCCGGTGCCGGTTTCGCCTTCGACGAGCACGTCGACATCGGCGTCCGCGATATGGCGCAAGGTTTGTTTGATGCGTTGCATGGCGGGCGTGGTGCCGATGAACGGTACCTCGTCGGCTTCAACGGCAAAGGCGGCCTCGCGAAGGCGGCGGTTTTCGAGGACGAGGCGTCGCTTTTCGGCGGCGTGGCTGATGGCGGCGACGAGGCGGTCGGCCGGATAGGGCTTGGACAGGAAGTCGTATGCGCCCTCCCGCATGCATTGAACCGCAGTGGCGATGTCGCCGTGGCCGGTGATCAAGATGACCGGGATATCCGGATCAATTGCGCGTAGTCGTTGGAAGAGCTCGAGCCCGTCGATGTCGGGCATGCGGATATCCGTGACGACCACCCCGTCGAAGTGCCGGTCCAGGTCCGCCAACGCAGCGCGGGCGCTGGCGTGCGCCGCAACCGAGATACCGTGAAGCTTCAGTGTTTGCAGGGCGGCGCGGCGGAGTTCTTCGTCGTCGTCGATGAACACGGCGTGGGGCGAGACCAGCCGCGGCATGCGGTCGTCGGTCAGGTCGGGGGGCTGTGCGGCCGATGCGGCCGATGCGGCCGTTGAGGCTTTTGCGGCAACTTTGGCGCCAGTGATGTCAGCGGACTTTGCGACGCCTGCGGTAGCGGCGACCTTTGCAGCAGCCTTGGCATCGTCGGTCGCTGCGGCTTTTGTGACGCCTGCAGCATCGGCGCCTTTTTCGCCCTTTGCGACGCGTGCGGCACCCGGGATCTCTGCGATCTTTGCGGCATTTCCTGCACCCGTCGAATTTGAAGCAATAGCGGCGTCGGCGGCGAGGGGCTGGTAATCAGAGGCGCGCGTCATGGTGAGGGCTCGGTGCGTGGGGTTGATCCGGCGCTTTGCGCAGGGTCAGAATGAACAAGGCGCCGGTGTCGGGCGCGTGGGGAGACGACAAGCTGGCGTCGTCTGGGCGGGCGGCGCGTAGTTCGCCACCGAATTCGGTGACGATGTCGCGGCTGATGACGAGGCCCAGGCCCATGCCGTCGGGCTTGGTCGTGTGAAATGGCGTGAAAAGGTGGGCGCGGGCTTGGTCGGACAGGCCGGGACCGTTGTCGTGGACTTGTAGCTGCACGGTGTCGCCTAGGTCTTGCAGGGCGATGACTATCCGGCCGTTCTGGGCGCCGTCCAGCGCCTCAAGCCCGTTTTGCAGCAGATTGACCAACACCTGTTCAAGCCTGACCCGGTTGGCCAGGACGCGGCAGTTCTGGCTGCGGGGCGGGCTTTGCAGCGCGACGCCCTGGCGGCGGGCGCGGGGGCCTACGAGCAGAATCGCACCTTCCAGAGCCTCGATTAAATCGGTCGGGCCGACGGTTGCACCTGCCTTGCGCGAAAAGGCGCGAAGCTCGCCGGTGATGTGGCCGATGCGATCGGTTAGTGCGGCGATGGTGCTCAAGTTTTCCTGGACGGCATCTTCGTCTCGGCGCCGCAGGAATTCAACGGCGTTGTCGGCGTATGCGCGGATGGCGGCGACGGGCTGGTTAACCTCGTGCGCGACACCGGCCGCGACCTGGCCCAGCAATGCCAGCTTGCTGGCCTGCACCAGTTCGTCCTTCATGGTGTGGAGCTGGGATTCGGCGCTTTGCCGTTCGTCCATTTCGTCGACGAGCTTTGCGTTCACCTCGCGCAACTGCGCCGTGCGCTCGTCCACCAGCGCCGCGAGCTGTTGTTGAATCGCGGCCTGTTGCTCGGCGCGTTCCTGGTTGCGATGACGGCGGTACAGCACCACGCCGATCAGCGCGGCGAGCACGCTTTGCGTAAGTAAAGCGCCGAGTTGCGCATTGGCGCTGGCCTGGTTCATAACGGCCTGCACCGGAGACAACTGGTGCAGCGTCCAGCCGGGCGATTCGATGACCGGCAGGGTGGTGTGCAGCAATGTGGCGCCGGCGGCGGCGCGGGGCAGCGCGTCGTCGGTGCGGATGAGTTGGCCGTTGCTGGCAGCTTGAAGGGGCGGCGTGACGGGGAGCGGCTGGAATTTCGCGTCGCCAAATTGCAGGCTGGTGCGCAGGGTCTCTGCCAGCGCGGGCGATAGCGGCGTCAGGACTCTGAAGCGCCAGTCCGGGATGTTGCCCAGCAACACCACGCCGTGTTCGTCGGTCACGAAGATAACGGCATTGGCCTGCCGCCAGTCGGCTTCAAGGTCCCGGAAATCGACCTTCAAGACCACCACACCGAGCATTGCTCCCTGTGCGTCATCCACACGCCGCGACAGGTACAGGCCCGCTTCGTGGCTGACCGTGCCTAGCGCGAAATGTTCGGCCGAGCCGTGCAGGATCGACCCCTGGAAGTACGGACGGAATTCGTAGTCGACGCCGACGAAGGTGGCGGGCTCGCGCCAATTGCTGGCGGCGATGGCCAGGCCTTTCTTGTCGAGCACGTAGATGGCCGAAGCGCCGACGCCGCGGCTGAGCGCTTCGAGCTTTTCGTCCAGCGCTTCGATCTGCCTTGAACTGGCCCCTTGAAGCGCCGCGCGCAGGTCGACGTCCTGGGTCAGCACGAAGGGCAGCGCCCGGAATTTGTCGAGGTTGTTGCGCAGCAGGGCGGCATTGATCTGCCCGGTGCTGCGGGCCTGGAGAGCGGCCTCGCGCAGCGCGCCTTCACGCGCCCACTGCGTGGCCGCGTGCAGCGTGATCGCGATAATGCCGACTGCCAGCAGCGTCAGGGCAACCCGCCACGGCCAGGACCAGGCGCGGGCAGAGGCGGGCGGGGGAAGGGGGGAGGGAGATGTGCCGTCCATGGTGTGCGGTTTTCCGCACATTTTAGCGGGTTTCTGTGCGGAGTTTCGCCTGTCTGTGCAGCAACTTGGATAGGTGGAAATCGCAAAATCCACGCATTTTCAATGGTTTATCTGAAGCGACAGGTTGCCGGCAGACTTGGCATGGGTATTGCATATATACCGGCAAGCCGCGCGGCCATCTCCGCGGTGAAATCGGCTGGCAGCAGGAACGCATGGCCATAAAACAGATAACGCCCCGACGTCGCACGCGCCACGCTGCGCGGAGCAAGGGGCCCTGGTGGGGACAATCCCAATGATCGAAGTGGATCACAGCGCGCCCGCGCGCAAGCTCAAGTTCTATCAAATCCTGTATGTGCAGGTGATCTTCGCCATCGTGGTGGGCATTTTGCTTGGCGCATTCAAGCCGGAACTCGGCCAGCAGATGCAGCCGCTGGGCGACGCCTTCATCAAGCTGGTGAAGATGATCATTGCACCGGTCATCTTCCTGACCGTGGCAACCGGCATCGCCGCCATGAGCGACCTGAAGAAGGTCGGGCGCGTGGCCGGCAAGGCCATGCTGTATTTCCTGGTGTTTTCGACATTGGCCTTGGTCGTCGGCATGGTGGTCAGCCATATCGTGCAACCCGGCGCCGGCATGCACATCGACCCGACCACGCTGGATCAAAAGGCCGTGTCCGGGTATGTCGCCAAGGCGCATGACTCGACGATCACCGGCTTCCTGATGAACGTCATTCCCACGACCATCTTCAGCCCGTTCGTCGGTGGCGACATCCTGCAGGTGCTGTTCGTGGCGGTGCTGTTCGGCATTTCGCTAGCCATGGTCGGCGAGCGCGGTAAGCCGATCCTGAGTTTCATGACGGCGCTGGCGCAGCCCATCTTCAAGATGGTGGCGATTCTGATGAAGGCCGCGCCTATCGGCGCCTTTGGCGCGATGGCGTTCACCATCGGCAAGTACGGCATCAAGTCCGTCGTGAACCTGGCGATGCTGGTCGGCACGTTCTACGCGACGTCGGTGCTGTTCGTCGTGGTCGTGCTGGGCCTGGTTGCCCGCTATAACGGCTTCTCGATCTTCAAGCTGGTCCGCTATATCCGCGAAGAACTGCTGCTGGTGCTGGGCACGAGCTCGTCGGAAGCTGCTCTGCCCACGTTGATGCAGAAGATGGAACGCGCCGGCTGCTCGAAGTCGGTGGTCGGCCTGGTAGTGCCCACCGGTTATTCGTTCAATTTGGACGGCACCAACATCTACATGACGATGGCCGCGCTGTTCATTGCGCAGGCCTGCGACATTCCGCTGTCCCTGGGCGACCAGATCCTGCTGCTGCTCGTGGCGATGCTGAGCTCGAAGGGCGCAGCCGGCGTGACCGGCGCGGGCTTCATCACGCTGGCGGCCACGCTGTCGGTGGTGCCTTCGGTGCCGGTCGCCGGCATGGCGCTGATCCTCGGGGTCGACCGCTTCATGTCGGAATGCCGCGCGCTGACCAACCTGGTGGGCAATGCAACCGCCACTGTGGTCGTCGCGCGCTGGGAAGGCGAGCTGGACCAGGAGCAACTGCACGCCACGCTGGACAGCGCGGGCACGCCCGCGGCGTCGCAGGCGCAACCGCAGCCGCAGGTTGCCATCGGCGAACCTGCCCGCCAGAGCTGAAAACCTGCGCCGCGCAGGCCTGGCGGCGCATGATCCACGGCCTGCGCCGAATCGCGCAGGTCAAAAAAATCCCCCGAAGCCTCGCGCGCGGGGGATTTTTTCTTGCGGGCCGGATAGGTGTCAGGGCACCTGGATGCCGGCCTTGCGGAGCAGGTTGGCGGTTTCGAATAGCGGCAGGCCCATCACGCCGGTGTAGCTGCCGGCGATGTGCGAGACGAAGGTGCCGGCCAAGCCCTGGATGCCATACGCGCCCGCCTTGCCGAAGGGCTCGCCGCTGTCGCAGTAGCGGCCGATTTCGTCTTCTTGCAAGGCGCGCATACGGACTTCGGTGATGGAGACGGCTTCCAGCAGTTGGTCGCCGCTGCACACCGCGACCGCGGTATGGACTTCGTGCGGAGCGCCGGACAGCGCGCGCAGAATGCGGATGGCGTCGTCGCGGTCTGCAGGCTTGCCCAGGACCTCGCCCGCCAGGATGACGGTGGTGTCGGCCGCGAGCAGGGGCAGAACCGGCATGTCATGAGCGTGCATCCAGTCGCGGCCACGCAGGGCCTTGTCCCGGGCAGTGCGCTGCACATAATCAGCGGCGCTTTCACCCGGATGCTGCGGTTCGTCTTCGCCGGGCGGGGCCGGGACGAGCAGGACCTCGTGCGCCAGGCCGATCTGGTTCAGCAACTCGCGGCGGCGCGGGCTGGCCGAGGCGAGGTACAGGCGGGGGGAGGAAACGGTGGGATTGGCGGTGTCGGTCATGCGTAGCAGGGCAGGCGCCGCCGGGCGGCGGTCACGCGCGGTGGTAGGGGTGGTTGGTCATGATGGCCCAGGCGCGGTAGAGCTGTTCGGCCAGGACCACGCGCACCATGGGGTGGGGCAACGTGAGGGACGACAGGCGCAACTGGCCGCTGGCGGAAGCCTTGAGGGCGGGATCCAGGCCGTCGGGACCGCCGACGAGAAACGCGACATCCTGCCCGCCCGCGCGCCACTGTTCGAGCTTCTGCGACAGCGCCATCGTGGTGAGGTCGCGTCCGCGTTCGTCCAGGGCCAGGCGCAGCGCATTGGCCGGCAGGGCCGCCTCGATGCGCTTGGCCTCGGCTGCCATCATCTGGGCCGGGGTCTTGCCGGTGGTGCGGGGTTCGGGCTTGATCTCGCGAAGCTCAAGTGCGCAGTCGGCCGGCAGGCGCTTGGCGTAGTCGTCCCAGGCGGTCTGCACCCAGTCCGGCATCCGCGTGCCCACCGCGACGACGATCAGCTTCACGGCGTGTTCAGTCTTCGGCGTCGTCGTAACCGCTGCCGCTGTCGCTGGGGACAGGCGCGACGCGGGTCGATTCGGGCAGGAGCTTCACGCGCACCGGCTTGCCGCCCCAGATTTCTTCGAGGTTGTAGTACTGGCGAATGGCCGGCTGCATGATGTGCACGACGACATCGCCGAGGTCGACCACGACCCATTCGCCGGTGTCCTCGCCTTCGATGGTGATGCCGGTAAGCGACATGGCGCGGCCGCGATCGGCGACGCTGGAAGCCAGCGCGCGGGTCTGGCGGTTGGAGGTGGCGCTTGCAATCACGACGCGATCGAACAGGCTGGTCAGATGCGTGGTGCTGAAGACCTTGATGTCTTGCGCCTTGACGTCTTCGAGGGCGTCGATGACGGCGCGTTGGAGTTTCTGTATATCCATAGGTGCAAATATAACCCGCTCGAGAGCCGCGGCGGCTGACCGGCGGAGACGGGCGGGAAGGGTTTATCGGTAGAGTTTGTGCGCCGCAATATATGCGGCGACGGATGCGTCGAGCAGTCCGTCGGTGGATTCGCCCTGCGCCAGGCGCCGGCGGATTTCGGAAGCCGACACCGGCATGGGCGGAAAAGGCAGTTCTTGCAGCG
The DNA here is from genome assembly GCA_003454835.1 of Achromobacter sp. GTDB lineage: Bacteria > Pseudomonadota > Gammaproteobacteria > Burkholderiales > Burkholderiaceae_B > Achromobacter. The sequence continues at coordinate 7,428 of DMTA01000281.1, forward strand.
TGCGGCCCTGTTCGTGCAGCCATTGCGCCAGTTCCGGCGGTGCGCTGAGGGCCGTGCCGGGGCGGGTGGCCACGGCCAGGTCGACCAGGCTGGAAATGTCGCGCCAGTTGCGCCAGGTGCAGAAATTGGCGAGCTGGTCGGCGCCCAGCAGCCACGCATAGCGCACGTCCTGCGGCAGGGCGCGCAGCGTGTCGATGGTGTAAGTGGCGCCGCCCCGTTCGATTTCAATGGGATTGACCGCCAGTCCCGGATGGCCGGCGATGGCCAGTTCCAGCATGGCGAGGCGATGTTCGGCGGTGGCGTTCAGCGCAGCGCGCTGCCAGGGATTGGCGGCGGGGATGAGCTGCACCTGGGCCAACCCCAGCGATTGCAGGGCGTTCTGCGCCAGCGCGATGTGGGCGACGTGAACGGGGTCGAAGCTGCCGCCGAAGAGGCCGATGCGTTTCAAACCCAGTCCCGCGGTTTGAGGTAGGCGGCCAGTTCGGCCTCGGGCGTGCCTGATTCCGGCTGCCAATCGTAGCGCCATTGCGCGAGCGGCGGCATGGACAGCAGAATCGATTCGGTGCGGCCTCCGGACTGCAGGCCAAACAGCGTGCCGCGGTCGAAGACCAGGTTGAATTCGACGTAGCGGCCGCGGCGGTAGGCCTGGAAGTCGCGCTCGCGCTCGGTGTAGGCCATGCCGCGGCGCTTGTTGACGATGGGCAGGTAGCTGTCCAGGAATGCGTCGCCGACCGAACGGGTCAGGGCGAAGGAGGCGTCGAAGCCGGGCGCGTTCAGGTCGTCGAAAAAGACGCCGCCGATGCCGCGGGTTTCGTCTCGATGCTTGAGGAAGAAGTATTCGTCGCACCAGCGCTTGTAGCGCGGGTAGTAATCGGCCCCATGGGGCGCCAGCGCGTCCCGGCACACCGTGTGGAAGTGGCGGGCGTCTTCTTCGAAGGGATAGTACGGCGTAAGGTCGATGCCGCCGCCGAACCAGAAGACGTCGGCCTCGTCATGGCCGGGCCGCGCGGCCGCGACGAACATGCGCACGTTCATGTGCGTGGTGGGCACGTACGGATTGCGCGGGTGCAGCACCATGGACACGCCCATGGCTTCCCATGAGCGGCCGGCGAGCTCCGGGCGGTGTGCGCTGGCCGACGGGGGCAGTTTGGAACCCTTGACGTGGCTGAACAGCACGCCGGCGCGCTCGAAGAGCTGGCCGCCTTCGAGCAGGCGCGACAGACCGCCGCCGCCTTCGGGCCGCACCCATTCGTCGGCGCGGAAGGGGCCGCCTTCGGCTGCTTCCAGCGCGCCCACGATGCGGGCTTGCAGGCCGGTGAGGTAGTCCCGGACAGCGGAGACGGGAAGAGCGGTCATGGGCGGTTCCGGTTACGCGTTGGACTTGGGCTTTTGCTGCGACGGCTTGAGCGCGCGCCAGCCGATGTCGGAGCGGTACTGGCGGCCATCGAAATGGATGCGGTCGATGGCTTCGTAGACACGGTCGCGGGCCATCTTGACTGAATCGCCCAGCGCGGTGACGCACAGCACGCGGCCGCCGGTGGTCTTGGTTTCTTCGCCGTCGAGTTGAGTGGCGGCGTGAAAGACCATGCAGTCTTCGGCATCGGCGGGCAGGCCGCGGATGACGTCGCCGGTGCGCGGCGTGTTGGGGTAGTTGTGGGCGGCCAGCACGGCGCCCAGGGCGGTGCGGCGGTCCCAGACGATGTCGGCCTGGTCGAGCGTGCCTTCGACGGCGTGTTCGAGTGCGTCCAGCAGGTCGCTCTTGACGCGCATCATGATGGGCTGGGTTTCGGGGTCGCCCATGCGGCAGTTGAATTCCAGCGTCTTGATTTCGCGGTCGGGGTCGTCGCCCGGGGCGATCATCAGTCCGGCGTACAGGAAGCCCGTGTACGGGATGCCGTCGCGCGTCATGCCCTGCACGGTGGGCAGAATGATTTCGCGCATGATGCGGTGATGGAGTTCAGGCGTGACGATGGGGGCGGGCGAGTAGGCGCCCATGCCGCCCGTGTTGGGGCCGCGGTCGCCGTCCTGCAGGCGCTTGTGGTCCTGACTGGTGGCCAGGGCGAGCACGTTGCGGCCGTCGCACATGACGATGAAGCTGGCTTCTTCGCCGATCAGGCATTCTTCGATGACGACGCGTGCGCCGGCTTCGCCCATGGAGCCGTCGCCCAGCATGGCGTCGACGGCTGCGTGCGCTTCTTCGAGGGTGGCGGCAACGACCACACCTTTGCCGGCGGCCAGACCGTCGGCCTTGATGACGATGGGCGCGCCTTCCTGGTCGATGTAGGCATGCGCCTTGGCCGGGTCGGTGAAGGTTTCGTAGCGCGCGGTCGGGATGTTGTGCCGGACCATGAAGGCCTTGGCGTAATCCTTGGAGCTTTCAAGCTGCGCGGCGGCCTTGGTGGGGCCGAAGATCTTCAGGCCGCGGGCGCGGAAGACGTCGACGACGCCGGCGGCCAGGGGCGCCTCGGGGCCCACGACGGTCAGGGCGATCCCCTCGCGCTGGACGAAATCGGCCAGTTCCTCGGCATTGGTGAGCGGGATGTTCTCCATCTGCTCGGCCCGTTGCGTGCCGCCGTTGCCCGGAGCGACGTACACCTTGTGCACGCGCGGGGAGCGGGCCAGCCGCCAGGCGAGGGCATGTTCGCGGCCGCCCGAGCCAATTACCAGGAGTTTCATGTTGCGTGAGTCTGAAGAGGCGCGCTGGCGGAAGGAGCCGCTGGCGCGCCAGGAAAAGGAGAGTTACTGCGCTTCGTCGAAAATGACGGTCGTATAGACTTCCTGCACGTCGTCCAGGCTTTCCAGGGCGTCGAGCAGTTTCTGCATCTTGGCGGCGTCGTCGCCGGCGAGTTCGGTTTCGTTCAGGGCCTTCATGACGATGCCGTCGACTTCGGCCTTCAGGCCGGCCTCGTCGAACGCCTTGCGTACGGCCGCGTAATCGGACGGGGCGCAGACGACTTCGATCACGCCTTCTTCGTCGGTGGTGACGTCTTCGGCGCCGGCCTCGAGGGCGGCTTCCATGACCTTGTCTTCAGGGGTGCCGGGGGCGAACACGAATTGGCCGCAGTGCTTGAACATGAAGGCGACGGAGCCTTCCTGGCCGAGGTTGCCGCCGTTCTTGGAGAAGGCGTGGCGGACTTCGGCGACGGTGCGGGTGCGGTTGTCGGTCATGCAGTCGACGATGACCGCCGCGCCGCCGATGCCGTAGCCTTCGTAGCGGACTTCTTCGTAGGCTTCGCCGTCGGCGCCACCGGCGCCACGCTGGATGGCGCGCTGGATGTTGTCCTTGGGCATGTTGGCGTCGGTGGCCTTGTCCCAGGCCATGCGCAAACGGGGGTTGCTGTCCGGGTCGGGGCCGCCGGCGCGCGCCGCCACGGTGATTTCACGAATGATCTTGGTCCAGAGCTTTCCGCGCTTGGCGTCTTGGCGCCCTTTGCGGTGCTGAATATTGGCCCATTTGCTGTGTCCGGCCATGGCTTCCCAGGGTAATGTGTCTGCAAAGACGGCATTTTACCGTGCCGGCGGCCCTCCCGTCCGGCAAGAGGGATGCTTGTGTCCATATAGCCACGCGCACAAGGCGGGCGGCAGGCTCTACACTTGGGCATCCATCTGATCCCTGGTCCGGAGCCGCCCATGCCCAACCCCCTAGTCATCGCCAAGAACGCGCAGACCGAGTTGGCGCTGCTGCCGGCCCTGGCCAACCGCCACGGATGCATCACAGGGGCCACCGGCACGGGCAAGACGGTCACCCTGCAGGTGCTGGCCGAGTCCTTTTCCCGGATCGGCACGCCCGTGTTCATGGCGGACGTCAAGGGCGACCTGACCGGCATTTCGCAGGCGGGCGTGTCCAGCCCCAAGCTGCAGGAACGCCTGAAGAACCTGGGGCTGCCGGAGCCCGCCTGGGGCGCAAGCCCGGTCGCGCTATGGGACGTCTTTGGCGAGCAGGGGCTGCCGGTGCGGGCCACCATCACCGATATGGGGCCGCTGCTGCTCTCGCGCATCCTGGAATTGAACGATACGCAGGAAGGCGTCCTGACCCTGGTTTTCAAGGTGGCGGACGACGAGGGGCAGCTGCTGCTGGACTTGAAGGATTTGCGGGCGATGCTGCAGGACGTCGCCGACCGCGCCGGCGACCTGAAGACGCGCTACGGCAATGTGTCCTCGGCGAGCGTCGGCGCCATCCAGCGCGGCCTGCTCGCGCTGGAATCGCAAGGCGCGGAACGGTTTTTCGGCGAGCCGATGCTGGACGTTGCCGACCTGATGCGCACCGACGCGCAGGGCCGCGGCATCGTCAACGTGCTGGCGGCCGACAAGCTGATGCAGGCGCCGCGCCTGTACGCCATCTTCCTGCTGTGGCTGCTGGCCGACCTGTATGAAAAGCTGCCCGAAGTGGGCGACATGGATCAGCCCAAGCTGGTCTTCTTCTTCGACGAGGCCCACCTGCTGTTCAATGACGCCCCGCAGGCGCTCCTGACCAAGATCGAGCAGGTCGTGCGTTTGGTCCGTTCCAAGGGGGTAGGTGTTTACTTCGTGACGCAGAATCCGCTGGATATCCCGGACACCGTGCTGGGGCAACTGGGCAACCGCGTCCAGCATGCGTTGCGGGCGTTCACGCCGCGCGACCAGAAAGCCGTCAAGACCGCCGCCCAGACCATGCGACCCAATCCCGGCCTGGACATCGAGGCCGCGATCACCGAGCTGGGTGTGGGAGAGGCGCTGGTGTCGCTGCTGGACGCCAAGGGGCGCCCGATGCCGACCGAGCGGGCCTACATTGTGCCGCCGGGCAGCCGTATCGGGCCGGCGACGGACGCCGAGCGGCAGGCGCTGCGCCAGGGCAATCCCCTGGCGCCCAAGTATGAAAAGGCGGTCGATCGGGAGTCGGCCTACGAAATTCTGGCGGGCCGCGCGGCGGCGCCGGCTGAACCTCCCCTTGCCAAGGATGCGCCGTCGCGGTCCGGGCAGCCGTCCGCCAAGACGTCTCAGCCGCCCGCCGACGAAAGCGGCGGGCTGATGGACAGCCTGAAGGACGTGCTGTTCGGCTCGACCGGACCACGCGGCGGCAAACGCGACGGTGTGGTGCAGACCATCGCAAAAAGCTCGGCCCGCTCCATCGCTCGGGAACTCACGCGCGGAATTCTGGGGTCGCTGCTGGGATCGAAGGGCCGGCGCTAAGGCTTATCTACGCAATGCGGCGAATCGGCCTGCCCGTCCGATTCTTAAAGTGGGGTATTGCGTGGCCGGCATTTATGCCTAACATTGCGGGCGGTGTATCAATGAAAACCAAAGGAAGACGTGGTGGCTAAGAAACACAAGATTGCGGTGCTCCCAGGAGACGGGATAGGCAAGGAAGTCGTGCCGGAAGGTTTGAAGGTGCTGGATGCCGTGGCGACGCGGTTCGGAATCGAGTTCCAATGGGACCATTTCGACTGGAGCTGCGACTACTACGCCAAGCACGGCAAGATGATGCCGGACGACTGGAAGGACCAGATCGGTCAGCACGAGGCCATTTTCTTCGGCTCGATCGGCTGGCCCGCCACGGTGCCCGACCACGAAGCCTTGTGGGGTTCGCTGTTCAAGTTTCGCCGCGAATTCGATCAGTACATCAATCTGCGCCCGGTGCGTCTGATGCCCGGTGTGCCGTCGCCGCTGGCCGACCGCAAACCCGGCGAGATCGATTTCTTCATCGTGCGTGAAAACACCGAGGGCGAATACTCCAACAGCGGTGGCCGCCTGTTCGAGGGCACCGACCGCGAAGTGGTCATCCAGGAAAGCGTCTTCACGCGCATCGGCGCCGAGCGCGTGCTGAAGTTCGCATTTGAACTGGCGCAAAAGCGCGGCAAGCACCTGACCGCCGCCACCAAGTCCAATGGCATTTCGATTTCGATGCCCTGGTGGGACGAGCGGGTTGCGGAAATGGCCGCCAAGTACCCGGACGTGCGCTGGGACAAATATCACATCGACATCCTGTGCGCGCATTTCGTGCAGCATCCGGACTGGTTCGATGTCGTGGTGGCCTCCAACCTTTTCGGCGACATCCTGTCCGATCTGGGACCGGCATGCACGGGCACCATCGGTATCGCTCCGTCGGCCAACCTCAACCCCGAACGCAAATTCCCGTCGCTCTTCGAACCGGTACACGGCTCGGCGCCGGACATTTACGGCAAGGGCATCGCCAACCCCATCGGTCAGATCTGGAGCGGGGCATTGATGCTGGACTTCCTCGGATATCCCGACGCATCGGCCGCCGTGGTCAAGGCAATCGAAACAGTGCTGGCCGAAGGTCCGCGGACGCGGGATATGAAAGGCGACGCCTCGACGGCCGAAGTCGGCGACGCGATCGCATCGCTGGTCCGAGCCGGTTGATCAAAGTGGCTGCAAGCTCGTCCGGTCAGTAGATGAACGACTCAATCATTTCTCCCCCGTCCGATCACGTGGGCGGCGGCCGGGCCGACCGCTTCGTGCGCAAGCTTTTCCGCATGCTTCGCTCGCGCACGCAGCGGCACAACCAGCACCTCTGGCCGTTCGTCCGGATCTGGCGGGACACAAGCGGCGCGATCAGCGGGTACCGCGCCTTCGGTCGTTCATTGCCTGTCACGGCACTGTCCCAAGGCTACGATCCCGCCGACAAGGCGGTACATCTGATCCTGACCGGGCCTTCGATCTCCGAGATTCCCTATGACCGGATGAATATCGGGGTGGCGATGGGCGTCAATGGCGCCATCGCCCTGTCGCGCAAGTTCGGCCTGCAGTTCAAGTACTACTGCATCATCGACCAGAACTTCGTGCGAGATCGGATTAACCTGGTGCGCGAGGTCGTCGGATGCGACCTGACCTTGTATGTGTTCCCGGAAGTGCTGCGCTACATCATGCAAGGCATTCCCCAAGAGCACATTCGCTGCCGGATCTGCATCATCGAGCGGATTTCCAGGCGTGCTTACGAGCGCAGCGTGGCGCCGGCGGTGCTCAAGCGGATTGCCGCGGCTTCGGCCGACGTCCAGCTTCTGGATGCAAAGCAGGGGCTGGGCTACAGCTTCGATGCCTCGCTGGGGGTGTTCGATGCCGATACCGTGGCGTATGCGGCCCTTCAGGTCCTGATTTCCGGCGGCGCGCGAGAGGTCTACCTGCACGGGCTGGATTTGACGGTGCAGGGCGGACTGCGTTTCTACGACGAGGGCGGCAAGCCGCAGACCAGCCGTCTGACGCGCAATTTTCCGCGCTTCATCGAGCCGTCATTCCGCTTCGCATCGCCGCTCTGGCGCGCGCGCGGGGTGTCCGTGTTCAACCTTTCGCCGGTCAGCGCGCTGTCGGCCGACATCATCGAACGCAAGGACTGGCGCACGCTGCTCAAGGATTGATTTGGCTGTCCAGACGCAGCTTGGACAGCAGGAGCACCAGCAAAAAAACAAGGCGCCGCGAGGCGCCTTGTGCTTTTGCCGATGCCGAACGTATCAGTGCGCGCCGGCAGCCGCTTCCGCCGCCCCGCCGCCGCCCGATTTGGACGCCCGCGGCCGCGCGAACCACACCAGGCCCGTCAGCAGCAGGAAGATGATCGCGGACGCGTAGAACACGTCTGTGGCCGACATCGTGAAGGCCTGCGCGTTGATCAGCCCGTCCACCATGGTGAGCGCCTGCTGGTGCGAGACGCCCAGCCCGTTCTGCAAGGTGTTCATGGTCTGGTCGAACGCCTGCTGGCCGGGTCGGGCAATCTCGGTCAGTTGCGCGTGATGCATGGTTGCGCGGTTTTCCCATAGCGTCGTGGAAATCGACGTGCCGAACGCACCCGCCGTCAGCCGCAGGAAGTTCGACAGGCCGGATGCCGCCGGGATGCGCCAAGGCTCCATGCTGGACAGCGTGATCGACGTGAGCGGCACGAAGAACGCCGCCATCGCCGCACCCTGGATGATGGTGGGGATCATCAGCGTGCGCACGTCCGTCTGGGTGTTGAAGCCTGCGCGCATGAAGCAGACCAGCGCAAAGATCAGGAAAGCGACCGTGACGATCTGCCTGGGATCGCGTGTGGCCAGCATCTTGCCCACGATGGGCGTGAGCAGGATCGCCAGCAGTCCGACCGGCGCGGTCACGAGGCCCGCGTAGGTCGCCGTGTAGCCCATGTTGCTTTGCAGCCAGAGCGGCAGCAGCACGACGTTGCCGAAGAAGACGCCATAAGCGACCGCCAGCGTCAGCGCGCCCACCGTGAAATTGCGGACCTTGAAAAGGCGCAGGTCCACCACGGGGTGCGCGTCGGTCAGTTCCCAGATCAGGAAGAACACGAAGGCCACGAACGCAATTGCCGCCAGCGCGATGATGGTGGGGCTGGCAAACCAGTCCAGCTCCTTGCCCTTGTCCAGCATGATCTGCAGCGCGCCCACCCAGACCACGAGCAGGACGAGGCCGAGCTTGTCGATCGGCAACTTGCGCGTGACGGATTCGCGGTTGCCGTAGATGCGCCAGCTGATCCAGGCGGCCAGGAGGCCCACCGGCACGTTGATGTAGAAGATCCAGGGCCAGGTGTAGTTGTCGGAAATCCAGCCGCCGAGCAGCGGGCCGGCCACCGGCGCGACCAGCGTTGTCATGGACCAGACCGCCAGCGCCATGCCTGCCTTGGACTTCGGAAAGCTGGCCAGCATCAGCGTCTGCGACAGCGGGATCATCGGACCGGCCACCGCGCCTTGCAGCACCCGGAAGGCGATCAGCGCCTCGAGCGAGGGCGAGAATCCGCACAGCCAGGAGGCCAGCACGAAGAGCAACGTGGAGATCAGGAACAGGCGCACCTGGCCGAAGCGCTGCGTCAGCCAGCCGGTCAGCGGCACGGTGATGGCGTTGGCCACCGCGAACGACGTGATGACCCACGTGCCCTGGCTGGTGCTCACGCCCAGGTCGCCGGAGATGGTGGGGATGGACACGTTCGCGATGGACGTGTCCAACACGTTCATGAAGACCGCGGTCGACAGCGCGATGGACCCGATGATGCGGGTCGCGCCTTCGAGTGGCGGATGAGTGCCCGGCGGGCGGGCGGTTTCTTGGGGCGCGCCGGCGCCCGCGGGCTGGGCGGCCGTGCTCATGATGCGACGTTGGCGGCGATGATCTTCGCGATCATCGCGTCGACTTCATTGTGGGCGGGCTCGAAGGCGCGGGTCGTCCAGGCCGGTTCCTTGCGCGCCGCCTGCGTCAGCGGGGCGCCGTCGTCCTTGCCCACATCGACTTCCACGTCCATCGACAGGCCCACACGCAGCGGATGCTGCTTGAGGTCCTCGGGGTCCAACGTGATCCGCACGGGGACGCGCTGCACCACCTTGATCCAGTTGCCGGTGGCGTTCTGGGCGGGAAGCAGCGCAAAGGCGCTGCCCGTGCCGGCGTCCAGGCCGGCGACGGTGCCGTGATAGGTGACCGAGCTGCCGTACAGATCGGCCACCATCTTGACCGGCTGGCCGATGCGCATCTTGCGCAGCTGGCCTTCCTTGAAGTTGGCTTCGACCCAGACCTGGTCCAGCGGCACGACGGTCATGAGCGCGGCGCCCGGGGCGACGCGCTGGCCGACCTGC
>DMTA01000298.1 GCA_003454835.1 Achromobacter sp.
CCCGACCTGACGCGGCCGTGGCGAGACGCGCTCAGAACGTGATCGTGGCGGTGACGACGTCGCGGTACGTGCCGGGCCGGGGCGTCGTCTGCGCAGGCACGCGGCCATACACCGTAAAGGTCTGGTTGGCGCCCGTGCCCACGCCAGCCCGCGGCGCGCCGCCCGACGCATCGCCCCAGACGGTGCCGTAGGCCGCGTCCTGGTATAGCTGATAGTTGACGGTGTCGGCGGCGGTCGTGTGCTTCATCTTGCGCGCCAGCACGTTGCCGGCGACCGAGCCGCCGTTCAAGGTCAAGGAGAAGGCGTTGGCGTTGGTGCACCGGACGGTGATCTGGCTGTTGGCCGTGACCGCGGCGTTCAGCACGCCGCGCGGGGGAAACGCCATGTCCGTCGCGTTGATGGTGCAGTTCTTCTGCACGGTCGTGCGCACCACCAGCGGAATCGTGATGCGCTGCGTCGGCGCCGCCAGGGGGCAATTCGACAGACCCGACAGCAGGCCGAACAGCACGTCCAGGCGGCCGGTCGTGGCATAGGTTTCGCTGTAGACGGTATTGGCGTTGCCGACCGTCGGCACCGTGGACTGCCCGCCGGGAAGCTTGCCGTAGAACCGGAAGGTGGTGGACACGTTGCCGCCCCCCAACAGCGGCCCGGTGAGCGTCTGTGAAGTCGGCTGCCCGGCCGTCGCCGCGCCCCAGATCTGGGTCCGCGCCGCGTCCGTGTAAAGGTTGTAGTTCATGCGGTTCGTGCCCGCGCCCAGGGCGCGCGCGGCGATGGACGGACTGGTGTTGCCCACGCCAAGGCTGAAGCACAGCCGCGCGCCGATGGCCAGCAGCGAGAAATTGCAGGTCACGGCGACCGTTCCGTCCGCCACCGTGTCGCCCGGCAGCAGCGGATTGACCGTGCCGAAGTCCAGCGTGGCGGTCGTGCCGGCGGACAGCGCGCACGTGTTTGCCTGCGCCGCGCCGGCATAGCCCGCACAGACGCCCAGGGCGGTAAGCAGCAAGGCGATCTTCATGGTTGCCCTCGATCCAACGGCTCGCACACGATCGGTCCCAGCGTCGGCAGCGGATCGGCATCCGAGTGCACGTAATCGAACACGGCCTCGCACGCCACGCCGCCGCCGCGAACGCGCAACCGGTTGGCGGCCGCCACGTCCTCCACGAACGTCAGGCCGTCGTAGCCCACGACCGTGCGCTTGCCGCTTTCGATGTGGGCAACCTCCGCCCCGACCGGCACGAAGGCCCCGTCCGGCAGCGTCAGGATCACCGAGGCCGCGTCGTACTTTTCCACCTTGAACGTGGTCAGCACGCCGGCGCCGGACTGCGGCACGACGACCGCCCGTGTCGAGTCCAGCCGCACGTCCACGGGCAGGTCCTCGGGGTCGATGGAGATGCGGTTGGTCTGGTAAGCGTTCAGGTCCGGCACCAGCAGATGGCCGCTGCCATTGGTGCGGCCCAGCCGGCGGTTTTCGTGCAGCACGGCGACGTCGGCCGTGCCGTCGGTGGAGACCAGCGCAAAGCTGTCGTTGATGCGGCGCGAAGGGATCACGGCGCCATCCATCATCACCAGCGATCCCGAGGCCTGCACCGACGCCTGCGTGCGGCCGCCGTAGTCCTGCACCAGCCCGCTCACCAGCCCGTACTGGCCCAGGTACTGGACCTGGCCCTGATTGAGCTGCATGCCGCCGCTGCGGCCGTTCTGCACCGCCCACCCCCAGCCGCCCTCGTAGGGCACGCTGCTCTGCGCATTGACGCTGTACGTGTCCTCGCCGCCTTGGCGGCCGACCGACACGCCGGCCTGCGCGCGCTCGCCCAGCATCACCGCCAGGCCCAGGAACACGCCTTCCGAATTCGATTGCGAAAAGTCCTTGTACGCGCTCAGCGTCAGGACCACGCGGCTGTGCAGGTTGGCCGTGTATGAGGCCGACCCCAGCTTTGCCATCGGCACGTTCGGCATGCGGTAGCCGATGTAGCTGAGCGCCACGCTTTGCGAGCGGCCCAGCGGCATCGACACCGTTACGCGCTCGGTCTGGCGTGGCACGGGCGCGTCCTCGCGCGAGCCCAGGTCGCCGTAGTTGCCGATCAGGCGCGTGGCCTGCGTGTCAACGCTGAACTCCGGCCGCACGTACTGGTAGCCCAGGCTGGCCTGGCCGCCGCTGAAGTCCCCCGCGCTGCCGGAGAGCGAGCCGCTCAGCACGCCAAGCTGCCCCATCTTGACCATCGCGCCGGCGCCCGCGTTGTACAGCCCCGGGCCGGCCTCGGTGTGCGCCTCCAGCGTCAGGTTGTCGGTGTAGCCATAACGCCCAGACGCCGTCAGCACCGGCTTGCTGTCGTAGTCGAACGAGCGCACGCTGAACTGGCGGCGCACAAACCCCGCCTCGACCGACCAGCTGGACAGCCCCGCCGCCAGCATCCGCGGGTCGATGTACAGCGGCACCGACGTGCTGACGGTGCGGCCCAGCGCGTCGCGCGTGATCAGCGTGGCCTGGCCCGCGCCGGTGATGCCCGGGATCTGGTTCACCACGAACGGCCCCGGCGGGACGTTGCCCGAATACTGCTGCACGCCGTTGACGAACAGCGACACCGACGACGGCACGACGGACGACGCGCTCAGCGACGAAACCGGAAAGGTGACCAGGTCCGGGCGCAAAGCAAAATTGCGCCCCCATTGCACGCCGGCCACGCGCACCGAGCGCGACCAATTCAGCGACGAGGTGATCGTGTCGCCCAGACGCAGCGTGCGCAGCGTCTCCTGATCCGAGCGCGTCCAGAACGTGTCGTAGCGCACGTATTCATCGCCGCGGCCGCCGAAGTAGGCCGTGCCCGAATTGCTGAATACGCCATTCGAATCGAAGTAGCGCTGTTCGGAATACAGCGACAGCCCGTACTCGTAGTCGGTCTGCGCATAGGCGTCGTAGTTCACCACCACGCCGCGCCCGGCCGTCGCCAGCGGGGTGGCCGGCAGCCCGCGCGTGTTCACCTCGTACGGCATGCGCAGCGTGTCGGGCAGCACCAGATCCACGGTCTGCGCCGCCGGGTTGTACACATAGCGCAGGCCTGCCACGGCGTCCAGGTTGACTTCGCGCGTGGCGGACATGCCGATCACGGACAAGTCCACGCCCAGCGAGCGCAGCGCGGCCCCGCTGACTGACAGGCGGCCGTGCGTGTCGTGAAAGCGCAATAGCTGGGATGTGTTGACGCCGTTGATGCTGACCTCCAGATACACGTCGCGCTCGGCAATGCTGCCGAACGAGACCAGTTGACCGGGCACATCCGCCGCCTGAGCCGTCGCACCCAGCAGGAAGAGTGCGATTCCCAAGGCGCGTTGCCCGCGGAGACGGGTAGCGCGCACTGCCATAGACTGCCCTTCTGTGGTTGCCGGCGGGCCGTGGGGTTCGCCGGACCGCGGTCATGCTTTCATCGCGGGCTGACAGTGAGCGTGTCGCCGTTGACCATGGCCCTGATCCTTACCGGCCCGGTGGCCCCCTGCTTGGCCGGGATATTCCACTGGCGCGCGCGATTGGCCAGCGCATAACCCAGCAGTCCCTCCACCTGGGCCACGGGCTTGCCTGCCGAATTCAGGATCTCCAGCGCGGCCACCTGCGCATAGCGGGTGCCGCTGTTCGACACGCGCACCACCCAGTCGCCGCCAGAACGTTCCGCGCGCCAGGCCAGCTCGGGCTCGGGCGACGGCGTCGTGCCGGCCACGAACACCGGCACCGAATAGCGCAGGCGCAGCACCACGCCATTCACGCCGGGCGAGGACGGATCGGGAATCTCGTCGATGATGAGGCGGAACCCTTTCTGCAGCGACGGCGCGTCCTTGGACACGCGCACCAGCCGCACCAGCTGCTCGCCGCCGGGCGGCACCTGGATGATGGGTGGACTGGCCTGGATGTCCTCGGTCGGGGACAGCACGTCGTCGCCATTCGCCTGTTCCCAGCCGTAGATGCGCACCTGGCCGTAGATCGGCGTGGACCCGGGATTGCGCAGCATGATGCCGCTTGCGCCTTGGGTGGGAGCAAGTTCGACCAGCACCGGAGAAATCTGCAAGGCAGCCGCAACCGCCGCGCCGCCACAGCCCGCCAGGCAGGCCGCGAGCAGCGCCCGAAAAAACATCCGCATCGGGCGGCTCCCTTAGAAGTAGACCGTCGCGGTGACTGTGGAGGAATACGTGCCGGGCGCCGGCGTGGTCTGCGCGGGCACGACGCCGTTCACCTGGATGGGCTGCGCGGCGCCGGTGCCGGTGCCGCCCACGCGGGCCGCAACGTCAGCATCGCCCCACACGACCGTCGTGCTGCCCGGTTTATAGAGCTGGTAGGCGACCGTTGCGGTATTGGCGCCGGTGCCGCTCAGAAATCGCTGGGCTTCCGTCGATCCCGTGCCCGTGCCCGCGTTCAGGCCGACGGTATACGGGGTGGTATTGCTGCACGTAACGGACAGATTGGTATTGCCGGTGACCGCTGTATTCAAAACGCCTTGACTGCCGAAACTCAGATCGGTGGCGGAAATGACGCAATTGGCGGTAATGGTGAGCGTGACGTTGAAATTGGCGGTGGCGGTCTGAGCGAGCGCTATGCCGGGCGCCGCACCACCGATAAACAAACACAAAGTCGCTGCATGTAGGGTCGAGCGTTTCATGAAAAATGCCTCCACGGTATACGGTTGCACCATCAATCCTGCTGCGGATAATCGTACGTCCAAATATTGGAATGCGGCACCAAATAGTTTCGTATTGACCCCCTACTTATTACGATTATTAACTTTTAAACCGGCGATTCCGCACGCAGAGTCTGCGTTTCCTCTCTGAAGGCTGGAAAAATTGTTGATGTACATATTGTTATTAATTAAATTTCGAGCCAGTTTCACATAGTGACATTCACGACCGGATTATCTCATCGGATAATCATTCGCAAATCTGCGTGTTATACGGCTGCGCCCTGGCGCATCAAGCGATAATCCGTGTCTGCCCATCGGCTGCCGCCGCCCCTTTCGGATGATCAGGCGTTCCGCGATACGCAGGGTGCAAATCCCCCGCCGCATTAGAATCAGTCCCTACGACTCCGGACGCTCCGCCCGGACGCCCTCGCAGCGCAGCCCATTCATGCTCTCGTTCTCCCGCAGCACCGTCTATCCGGCCGGGGTCGGCCTGCCCGCCGCCGAACGGCTGGGCGCCCTCATCGCCGTCATGCTGGCGGTCTGCATGGCCAGTCTGGATACCGCCATAGCGAACACCGCGCTGCCGACCATCGCGCGCGACCTGCAGGCCAGCGAAGCGGGTTCCATCTGGGTGATCAGCGGTTATCAGCTGGCGATGGTGGCCGGTCTGCTGCCGGCGGCCGCGCTGGGCGAGATCCTGGGACACCGGCGCGTCTACATCGTCGGGCTCGCGGTGTTCACGCTGGCCTCCCTGGCGAGCGGCCTGGCGCCGTCGCTGCCCGTGCTGGTGGCCACGCGCATCCTGCAAGGGCTGGGCGCGGCCGGGGTGATGAGCGTAAACGGCGCGCTGCTGCGGCTCATCTATCCCTCGCACATGCTGGGCCGCGGCCTCGGACTGAACGCCATGGTGGTCGGACTGTCGTTTGCCGGGGGGCCGACCGTGGCGTCCGCCAT
This sequence comes from Achromobacter sp., assembly GCA_003454835.1. Classification (GTDB taxonomy): domain Bacteria; phylum Pseudomonadota; class Gammaproteobacteria; order Burkholderiales; family Burkholderiaceae_B; genus Achromobacter. Next base: position 5,613 of record DMTA01000298.1, read on the forward strand.
CCTGCTGCTCGGGTCCTGGCACTGGCTGTTCCTCGTCAATTTCCCCATCGGCATCCTGGCGGCCGTGCTGGCCTTGCGCGGCCTGCCCGACACCACGCGCTCCGGCCACGGCTTCGACGGCCTGGCCGCGCTGCTGTGCGGCCTG